>CAWVDV010000133.1:0-6912 GCA_963928115.1 Bacillota bacterium
CTATTTATTTTTTCTTAATATTGTATAAATAAATTATTAACTCAAAAATAGAGATAGAAATTTTCTTGATTCCTATCTCTTATTAATGATTTTAATTACATATTAATAAATTTTTTTATTTCATTATATACATTTTGTGTTAAAAATTCTTTATTTTCTTCTAAATTATTTCTTAGTTTTGTGGCACTTATTGAATAGTTTTCTCTATTTCTATCTACTTGAACTTCTTGAATGTTTAAATCTCTTGCTACAAATTTTCCATATGGTTCGCTATTGTAGAAGTGAGTTATTGGTATATCTTTAACTAATTTTTTTATATAATCTGTTTGAATTTTTACACTTTTTTCATCTAATCCATATTGTGATGGCGGATTTTTTGCATATATTATTTTTGCTTTTGGATATATTTCTTTTATCCACTCCGCTCTTTTTTCTGTTGGTATGTTTATTACATTTGTGTCATATACTATTACATAGAATTCGTCCATTTCACTTAGTCCTTTTTCTATTAAATACTGATGTCCTTTATGTAATGGTGCAAATTTTCCTATTGTAAATCCTATTTTCAATTTTATCGACATTCCCTTCTTTTTTTATTTCATTTTCATATAATAGTTATATATATTTATTTTTGTGAGGTTTTTGTATGAATCCTTGTGCTTTTGTTAATTTTGTTTCATTATTGGCTTGTGATATTGCTAAAGATAAGTCTCAAGATGAAGTTGCTTTTTATATTTCATAGTCTATTGCTTGTCTATCTGTTCTTATTGACTTGCATAGATTCGATACTTTTATATGTTCTGGATGATTTTTATATGTCTCCAAATCTTTCATTGTTTCAAATTCTGATATTAATATAGCATCAAATTCATTTTTTGGATTTACATTTACTCCTGTTTCCATATTTTTTATTTCTGGAATGATATTTTTTAGTTTATTTAGACCTTCTAAAAATTCATTCATTTTTACCTCTTCATTTTCTTTAAATTTCCACATTACAATATGTTTTATCATTATTTTTTCCTCCTTTTTTATCTACTAATTCATATTTTTCCATTCTATTTGCTCTCCTATCTTTCTATGTCTTCTCTTGTTCTACTGTCTATACTAATTAAATCTTCTAAATAAGGTCTTTTTGGATTATTTAAACTTTTTAATTCTTCTATAGCATTTTCTTTTTTTATAAAATGTAGTGTTGCAAATTCTATCTCTTGACCATTTTGTTCTAATTCATTTTTATAGTTGTTATATAATTCTTCCATTTGTTCTGCTGTAATTGTTAAAATCCCTTTCATCATTGGAGCATATGAATGTCTTTTTCCTTGTGGTATTTCCATATATCTCATTTCATATTCTTGTACTATATTTTTATCAAATAAGTCAATGCCTAATTCTTCTTTTAATTCTCTGGCTATATTATTTGCAATATCTACTTGTCCATCTGGTTGAATATCATTTTGATCTAGATTTCCTCCACTAATTTGTAAACCTTTTGGATATGATGTTGTTTCATTCATTTCTCCTACAATATAATATCCATCATGAGTTTCTAACAATATTCCGCAGTTTAAATTATAGCAAGCATATTTTCCTTCAATCCCTACTCTTTCATCAAATAAGTAATGTGCATAATTTGTTTTCTGAATACTCATTTTTATTTTGTTGGGTAATTCTTCAAATTTTGTTACACTCCATATTTCTCCATTAAATAAATGTGGATTTTCTATTAGCTGTTTCTTCCAAAAATTTTCTATTTGAATTTGCAATTTTTGTGGTAGTTGTAACTTTTCTTCTATTTTTGTCACTTCAATTTTTTTGTTTACTTTTATTACCATTGATTTTTACTCCTTTTACTTTGTTTTTTCTTCTATATATTCTTTTGCACATCTTCTTATATTTCTTCTCCTACATGCTTACTTTCATTAATATTTTTTATGTTTCAATAGATTCAATATTTATTAATGTTTGCTTGTCAAAAGTTAATTTCGTAATGCTAGGTTCTTTTATCTCTATTATTTTATTATTAAATACTAGCTTCATTTCTTCATTTAATTCACACCAATTTGTTAATAGAAAACTAATTAATGCTCCATGACTTACTAATACTATTTTCTTCCCCATATTTTCTTTTAATATTTTTTGTAAAAAAATTGTGACTCTTTCTGTTGATTCTTCACAACTTTCTCCTTCTCTTGCCTTCCATTTTTTATCTTGTAAATATGCTTGTACTACTCCAAATGGTTTATTTTTCATCCATTTAGATAAGTCTTCTAAATTGCCTAATTTTCTTTCATTTAATCTTGAATCAATATTTATATCAATGTTATTTCTATATGCTATGTATTTTGCAGTAGCTTTTGCTCTTGCATAACTACTAGACCATAGAGCATTTATATTTTGTAATTCTGGATTTTCACTTAGTCTTTTTGATTGTTCTTCTCCTTTTACTGATAGAATATATTTTTCGTTTATTAATTGTGCAGTATCATTAGTATTTTGGATTCCATTTTCTTTAAGTTCATCAGCATGTTTTACTAAATATATTATTGTGTTCATAAAATTTACTTTCTCCTCTTTTTTATAATTCAATAACATCTAAATCATCTGGTACATATATATTTCCATTAAAGTATTGTTTTGCCTCTTCTGTGTATAATCTTTTTCTGTTTTCTAAATCGTTATCACTTGCATGATATAATACTAAATTTTTAACATTTAAACTCGTTGCTATTTCTGATGCTGTTTTTACAGTAGAATGCATTTTTTCGTATGGTTTAAATATATCTGCCTCTGAATCCATACACATTGCTTCATGTAATAACCAGTCTACATTTTCTACTTCATCTCTTAATTTTTCATCAAATGTTTCATCACCTAAAAATACAAATGTTTTTCCATTTGCTAATGTGGTTTTAAAACCAAATTGTCTATCTTTTTTTGCTTGAACATCTAAAAATTTAATATTATAATTTAGTATTTTTATTTCTTCTTTGTCCTCTAATATATTAAAAATAATTCTGTGATCAATAAGTTTAGTAAATTTTTTTGGTAATACTTCAAACATTATTTTTCTAATTGTGCTTTCTAACTCTTTATGCATATAAACATTTAGATTTCCATCATAATTATTATTGTCGAAAAACTTTTGTGCATATCTTATAATCCAAAACATACCTAGTATATGGTCTGTATGTTTATGTGATAAAATAATGTTATGTATTTTTCTAAAGTCTATCTTTGCATCTCTTAGTTGTTTAATTATTTGTAGACCTCCACCTGTATCAACTAATATATGTTCTCCTTCATTATTTTCTAAGGTAAAACAAGTATTATAACAATCTAATGTCATTGCATGACCTGTTCCTAATATGTTTAATTTTTCCATATCAATTATCCTCCAATTTCTCTTTACTCTTCAAATTTTGCAACATAATGTTGCAATTTTGATATAAATGTAAATTCTATTCTTTAGCATTTTGCTTTTTTTCTTGTTGCTGCAGTTCAAATATTGCTTTTTGACTTTCTATTTCAGCCTTTAATTCTTCTTCTGTTGGCAAATATAATTTATATTTACTAGCAAATAGTTGTTCATTTCCTTTTAGAATAGAATATTTTGCTATATCTGCATCGGTTTCTGAACATAGCAAAATTCCTATTGTTGGATTGTCTTCTTTTGATTTTTTTAACTCATCATACATTCTAACATACATATCCATTTGTCCAACATCTTGATGCGTTATTTTTTTAGTTTTCAAATCAATTAACACAAAGCATTTTAATATATAATTGTAAAATACTAAATCTATGAAGTAATCTTCTTTTTCTGTATGAATATGTTGTTGTCTTGCAACAAATGCATAACCTTTACCGTAGTTCCATTAAAAATTTTTGTAGATTATTTATTATACTAGTTTCTAATTCTGTCTCTGTAAAAGTACTATCCAATGAATACCCTAAAAATTCTGCTATTAATGGATTCTTGACAAATTCTAATTTGTTTATTAAATAATTTTCTTTGTTGTTTTCTTCCATTTCCTTAATTACTGGTTCTTTAACTTGTGACTTTAACAATCTATAATAATATTGTGTATTAATGTTACTTTGTAATGTTCTTGTACTCCACGTTTGTTCTAATGCTTCTTTTTCATACCAATCTCTTGCTTTTTTATCGAAAACTTGTAACAAAATCCTATAATGAGTCCAAGATAGCATCGTATTAGATTTTGAACTCAATGCGTTCAAAATGTTTGGAAATAATTTATAAAAATTTAAAAAATAATATAAATTTCTTGAATCATAACCTTTCCCATATTGTTTTGTTAATTCTTTAGATAATTTTTTTATTATCTCTAATCCATAGTCTGCTCTATCATTTCCTTTTAGTTCTTCTTCGGCAATTCTATATCCAATCAACCAATTTCTTTCTACTAGAGCAATATTTACAGACTTATAAGCATAATCTCTTGCTAATTCAATAATAGAACATACATCTTCTAATACATTATCTGTATTTTGATATTTAATAATCATTGAATTATTATTTATTTTTTCTAAACTCATATTTACCTACTTTCTATATCATATATTATACACTAAATTTCTCTAATTAATTTTCATATATGATGTTATTTTTGTGAAATTTTGCAATGCTCCGTTGCAAATTTTATGTTTTTCTTATTTATAACATAAAATTGTTATAATTACAATTATTTTTTAGGCATTAGAATTTAAATTTTTTATTAATACTAAAATAAGGCATTTTTGTTAATAAACGCCTTATTTTAGTTTAATTTTTGCAAAAAAAATAACAGATAATTTCTTATCTGCTATTCTGGCTCCTTTGCGAGAGACGTTTTCGAAAAGTCTGTCGTAAAAAAGTTACTTATTTCCGTTTCAAAATTAGTTATAGCAATGTATTGAGAGAATTGTATGCACGAGTTGGCATTTTTTTGCTACAACTGTTATTTATAATTTAACATAAATTTTTAGGTATTGCAACAAAAATTAAAGATTATTTTTATATTTTTCTACTTCGTCATAAATTTCATTCCAATTATTTACTCGTACAATTTCTTTGTCATTAATATCAGCATTCATTTTTGTTGTCATTAAAATAGATTTAATACCATTATCTGTTAATTCTCTACAAGTTTCATAACTATCTTCTATACATAAATCAATTTTATTTTCTTTAAAAAATTTTAATTTATCACTTACATGCAAATTTAAGCTATCATATGGAATGCCAAAATCATTTAAGCTCTTTTTAGTAATTTTTTCAGTATCACAATTCTTAATATTCATTAATCTTGCTGTTACAAAATGTATAGTATCTCCTTCATCTTTCAATTTTCTAATTGTTTTATTTGCATCAGGAAGCATTGTGCATTCCTCTAATACATTTTTATAATACTTATCAAAAAAGTCAAATTTTGTTTTTTCATCCCAACCATATAAAACTTTTAAATAATATCTATTTTTTATCAATCCAAAACTGTCTCTATTAGTTGGTACTCCAGATATTTCTTCTTCAAATTTATCTGCATATTTTAACATTGATTTTACTGTTAAAAATGTTGTATCATCTATATCAATTCCTATTTTCATTTTTACCTCCATTTTTCTCCGTTAATATATTTTGTTAATGCCATTATAAATGCATATTCTGTTAAATCTATTCTTGAAATTTTATTATGTGTTAATAATTGAATGCCTCCACTATGATTATGCCTTTCTTTATCTTCTCCTAAAACTGTGTCCATTGCCTCGCTTAAATTTGTATCTAATACCTTTTGTACCAAATTGTCTGGAACTGGAAATGATGGACTCGTCCCATAACTTTCGAAATCTTCATTATCTTCAATTACTGCAATATTAGTAATCATCCATCTTCCCAATAAATCATTTATTCCACTTTCTATTCCTAGAAATAAATCTGCTGAAATGTTATTTTCTTTGGCATATTTTTTTAGATTTCTTACTCTATTTTTTGCACCTTCATAAATTTCTTTATTTACAGGTTGGTCTGGCACATCAGATTCTACTGGTATTCCTTCTATTTCAACATCATTAAAATAATGTTCTAACGCTTTTTTTGCACCTTCTATTTTTCCTTGATTTTTAGTAGCTATTAATACTTTCATTCTTTACCTTCTCCTCTTATTATATTTTTTTAAATATCATATTTTTTTAACTTTTCGATATATTTTTTAATAGTTCTATCGTTTATATCATCTTGATTTAAGGTGCAATGCTCCATAATCTGTTTTTCTATACCTAAAGAACAATCTATTAAATGATTTGCTTTTTCTTCATTAGACCATACTGATAATGGTTTATTTTTATATCTTACTTTTGCATCTTCTAATCTTTCTTTTATACTTACAACTCCATCTGGTGCTACTCTTTGGTCACAATAAGCACAAATTTTTCTTTCATAGGAATTTGACTTTAAGGTTTCTTCATTCTTTCTTGATCTTTTTCCATCTAATATTGTTAATTCTTTTTCAGTTAATCCTTCCTGTTTTCCAATTTCTAAATTAATTTCATGGTCATTTGTTCCATACTTATCAAAATATTCTTTTCTTATTTTTATAAATTTCTCATCTTTTGAAAAGTCCTCTGGTATTTTAACTATATTTCCCATATCATGCAAAAGGCACACTCTAATGATTGCTTGTTTATCTATATCTGGTCCATTCCAATTATCGATTATTAAATTACTACAAGCTGCTACCCTTAACATGTGCATTTGTAAATTTTCTGGCAAATGATATTTAGCATAAATTCGTAAAATGTTCATTTATGTTTCAACTCCTATTTCATAATTTTATTTTATTAATCCTCCAGAACAATGAAGTTCATAAATCAATTTGTTATCCTTATATATTTGTTCTATTCCGTCAAAATTTT
>CAWVDV010000134.1:0-4465 GCA_963928115.1 Bacillota bacterium
ATGATTTTCAAAGCCAATTACTTTTGTATTTTTACCATTAAGATTAGCTTCTATCACAATATTTCCAATACATCTTTTCTTTCTATCATTTATAGCCTCAGTATAATAATCAAAAACCTCTAAACCTGGAACAATATCACCATCAGCAGATTTATAATATTTTCCAAATAACTGATAAGCACCACAAATTAATAAAAAGAACACACCATTATTAATAGCAGCTTTAATATTATCTTTATATTTAATCAAATCATCAGCCAAAATTCCTTGCTCTTGGTCAGCTCCACCACCAGCAAAAACTAAATCATAGCTATTGAAATTTGGAGGATTATCGCCAATAGAATATTGCTCTATTGTAGCAGTTATTCCACGTTTTTCTAATCTATATTTTAAGACTTGAATATTTCCGTAATCACCATATAATTCTAAAATATCAGGATACAAGTATAATATTTTTAATTCTTTCATTAAATAATACCTCATTTCTATTTCAATTTCAAAATTTCAGTTCTTGTTGGTTGCAAAGAAGTATAATTTGCAATAACATATTTTTTAACATTTGTCTTATATAAACTATTAACTGCTTGGCGTAAATCTAGGTAAGGTTCTATTTTATTTGCATCAAATCCAGAAGTTTTAATTCTAATCGCCATATCATAAGCTCTAGTTCCAGAAGTTATAACCCTAGATACATTATTTAAATTTGCAAAATCAATATCCCAAATCCAAGAAACATCATGACCATCTGCTAAGTTATCATTTAGTACAAAAAGTAATTCTTTTTCATCATCATCTTCATTTAAAATTCTTAAGCTAACATTACTTCCAGTTGGATTTTTTGCTAAATTAATGATAGTTGGAATACCATTTATCTCAAGTTCTTCTAAACGACCATTATTCAAAACAAATTTTGATAAAGCATTTTGCACAATTTTTGTATCAATATTATATAAGCTAACACATGAAATTACAGCAACAAAATTGTATATGTTATAAATACTATTAAATTTTGTTTTATACGTAATTCCATCAACTTCAAAACTTCTACTTTTTAAATCAACATTTTGAGCAAGTTTGTAAATTTCATTATCACCATAATGACAATTAGGACATTCAAACTTTCCTATGTGAGAATATTGATAATATTCATATTCTAAACGAGTGTTGCAGAAGGGACAAAATTTTCCTTCTCCAGCTTCTTTCATCTCTTTTGTTGCATATTTATATGGTTCAACACTAAAATAATATACATTCTCATTATTTGGGTTTGCTCTTCCAAGTCTTGAAACATTAGGGTCATCACTATTTAATACTAAAGTACCAGTATAAGATTTAAGAAATTCATTTATTTTTAAAATCAATGTTTCAACTTCACCATTTCTATCTAATTGGTCACGGAAAAAGTCTAAAACAACTAGAGTATCTAATTTCAAATCTTTAAAAACAACAGGCACATAACCTTCATCAACTTCAAAAACTAAGTAATCAGCTTTAATTTTACCAGTTAAAGAACAATGTTTTAAAAGAGTAGATAAAATTCCAGTTTCCATATTGTTCCCTTCTTTATTACTGATAACTTTTTTTCCTGCAGTTTCAAAAACATATCCAATAGCATTATTTGTCATAGTTTTTCCATTTGTTGCAGTAACAGCAATAATTGGACAATCTATTTTAAAATATTTAAATATCTCAGGATTCCAATCAAATGCTATTTTACCAAGAAAATTTCCGCCTTGTTTACCTGCTATCTTTAATGCAATATTTAAAAGTTTCATTATTAATACAATAAAAAAATTCTTCATACTTTGTTCCTCACAATAATTAAGATTTTAAGTTTTTCTTATTATACCACAACAAAAAATATATGGGCAATAAAATTTAAAAACTTAATGAAATAGTAATAAATTTTCTTGCTATTTTCAAATTGATGTAGTAAAATTGGAATGGTAAATTACGGAAGAGGAGGAATTTTTATGCCAGAAATAAGTTTAAATTTAAAAAATGCGGGTATAACTAAAAAAAGTATAATGGAATACAAAGAACAAGTAGAAAATATCCATAAGGATTTACATAGAAGGGCAAATGACGAAAAAGATTTTGTTGGATGGTTAGAATTGCCAACAAACTATGATAAGAAAGAATTTGCAAGAATAAAAAAAGCAGCTAAAAAAATAAAAAAAGAATCAGATATATTAGTTGTAATAGGTATAGGAGGCTCATATTTAGGAGCAAGAGCAGTAATAGAAGCATTAACAAGTTCATTTTACAATATGTTACCAAACAAACAAAGAAAATTCCCACAAATATTATATGTTGGAAACAACTTAAGTCCAAATTACATGAATGAATTAATAGAATATATAGGAAACAAGGACTTTTCAATAAATGTGATATCAAAATCAGGTACAACAACAGAACCAGCTGTTGCGTTTAGAATTTTTAGAGAAATATTAGAAAATAAATATGGAATTGATGAGGCAAGAAGTAGAATATATGCTACAACAGATAAAGAAAAAGGAGCATTAAAAGCATTAGCAGAAAGTGAAGGTTATGAACAATTTGTAGTACCAGATAATGTCGGAGGAAGATATTCAGTCTTAACAGCGGTAGGTTTACTTCCAATAGCAGTTGCAGGAATAGATATAGACAAATTAATGGAGGGAGCAAGACTTGCACAAGAGAGATATAATGATTCAAATCTAAAATATAATGAATGTTATCAATATGCAGTAGTAAGAAATATATTGTATAAATTATATAAAAATACTGAAATATTGGTAAATTATGAACCCAAAATGCATTATTTCACAGAATGGTGGAAGCAACTATTTGGAGAAAGTGAAGGAAAAGAACAAAAAGGAATATTCCCAGCAGGAGTAGACTTTACAACAGATTTACATTCAATGGGACAATATATACAAGAAGGAAGAAGAAATCTATTTGAAACAGTAATATCAATAGAAGAA
This sequence comes from Bacillota bacterium, assembly GCA_963928115.1. Taxonomy (GTDB): domain Bacteria; phylum Bacillota; class Clostridia; order TANB77; family CAG-508; genus CAG-269. The sequence goes on from CAWVDV010000134.1 coordinate 2,967, forward strand.
TCAAATTCAGACATAACAATTCCTTCAGATGATGATAATTTAGACGGATTAAATTATTTAGCAGGAAAAGGATTAGACTATGTAAATAAAAAAGCAATGGAAGGAACAGTACAAGCACACGTTTCAGGAGATGTTCCAAATATAATTATAAATTTGAAACAATTAAATGAAACAGCAATAGGAGAGCTAATCTACTTCTTTGAAAAAGCATGTGCAGTATCTGGTATGATTTTAGGAATAAATCCATTTAATCAACCAGGAGTAGAAGAATACAAGAAAAATATGTTTAAACTATTAAAGAAACCAGGTTATTAATGGCTAATTTGGTCAGTTTGGGGACAGGTTCGGACTGACCATTTTTGGTCACTTTAGGGACGCAACTTTAAAGTATAAATAATTTAATAGTTATAGAAAAATTATTAAAAGGATTTGAGAAAAATGATTTACAAAGAAAGATTTAAGATAGGATTAAAAGATGTATGGAAAAATAGTGAGGTTAGTAATATAGCAATACTTGAATATTTAGAAGATGTCGCAGCATATCATTCAGATAGTGTAGGAGTACGGTGTAAATACCACAGATGAAACAAATTACACTTGGCTTTTATTAGATTGGCAAGTTAAGGTTATAAAAAGACCAATTTATGGGCAAACTCTAGATATACACACTTGGTCAAGAAAGATTATTAAATGTTATGCATATCGTGATTTTGAAGTATATGACGATAATGGCAATTTATGTGTAATTGCCACTTCGAAATGGTTATTAATTAATAGTAAAGAAAGAAAAATTTCAAAAGTAGAGCCAGAATTAGCGGATAAGTATAAATCAGAGATTGGAAAATGTGTATTTGAAAATCCAGAAATAGAAAAGTTAAAAGTACCAGAAAAATCTGATAATGAAATATTATATAAAGTTCAAAGAAGAGATATTGATGTTATTGGACATATGCATAATTTACACTATTTAGATTTAGCTTATGAAGCTCTACCAGATGAGATATATAACAAAAGGCCATTTGACAATATTAGAGTAATGTATAAAAAGGAAATTAAATTTGGAGAAACAGTTAGATGTAAATATTCTCAAGAAAATGATAGAAATATAGTAGTAATTGAAAGTGAAGATGGAAAGATTTTGCATGCAATAATAGAAATATGGTGAAAAACAATAAAAAACGCTGAAAAAATACTTGAATTTTGTAATCTAGGTGTGATATAATACATATCGGTTTTAAAAAGGGAGGAATTTATAATGAAAACAAAATTAAGAAAAACAAAAATAGTTGGAACAATAGGACCAGCAAGTCAAAGTGAAGAAATGCTAACAAAATTAATCAATGCAGGATTAAATGTTACAAGAATTAACTTTTCACATGGTGGATATGATGAAAACGGAGAAAAAATCGAAACAATCAAAAAAGTAAGAAAAGCATTAAATAAACCAGTAGCTTTATTATTAGATACAAAAGGACCTGAAATTAGAACTGGGGTATTAG
>CAWVDV010000135.1:0-13667 GCA_963928115.1 Bacillota bacterium
AATAAAACAGGATAAAATTACAAGTAAAGAAGCTAAAAGATATTTAGCAGGTCATATGGGATATATAAAGATAGCAGATACATATAATTTAGAAAATAAATTGTTTTATAATTATAATTAAAAATCTTAATAGGGACAAATCAAAAGGCCAACAATACTACTAATCGAGTTAACAGAGGTCGGCAATTACAACAATTCAGGTTCTAACAATCCGGCTTGCAATCGTAACAACAATAGCCCTTCTAATGGCAACAACAATATTGGTTTTCGTCCAGCTCTAATATTTTTCTAGATTATATATTTCAAGGAATATATACAATGAAATATTAGATATTAAAGGGATTTGTTCCTTCCTATAATAAGGTAAAAATGTATCAGTAAAATAGGTGTTAGTAGAATTAGTGATCTAATTTAAATATACCTATTTTATGAATTAAAATAAAATTCATTTATTTTAAATAATGTATTTGTATAAAGATAATATATAAATTAGTTAAGAAGGATAAAAGAAAAATGAATATATGTTTTTTTATTGGAAAGATAATAAGTGATATAGATTTTAAATTCATAGTAAATAACAGGAAATATAATTCAATAGTAATATTTCAAATTGAATTAAACAATAAAAGTGTTATAACATTAAAAGGCTATAATGAAATAGCAGATTTTTGCTATAGAAATTTAGAAAAAAATAATATCATAATTGCTGTAACTTTTTTAAATTCTAAATTAGAGGGAATTGTTGAGAAAATAGTAAATTTAAATAATTAAATTATAAAGATATATAATAATGAATTAAAAGAACATATAAAAGCGATTGACATAATCTAAAAACTAATATATAATGTTCCTAGTTTAAATCTTTTTGTTTTATATAAAAAATTCTATTTTGTTTCTTTTAACAATATCCAAAACACAAAAACAAACTAGGAAGGTGATAATATTTGAGTTTAGACTTAATAAATGATATAGTAAATAAAATAAAAGAAAGTGACTTTGTAAATAACTTTATGGAAGAACTTTCAAACCATTTAACAAATGTTAAAGAAAAAGGAGAAAACCAAATGAGCAATGATAATACTAATTCAAATGAATTAAACGAATTTAGGAAAGAAAATGAATTATATCAAGTTGTGGACTTTAGTTCAAAAGGAGTTTATTTGCAAAATATGAGTACAAATAAAGTATTTGAAGAAACTAATATACCACAGGATTTGAAGAATAAGATTGGAAATGATTATATCTTAAGATATAAAAATGGTGAGTATATTTTTGAAGAAAAATTAACAGATGATTTTATGAATGGTTTGATAGATATAAAAGAATATCAAAAAAGAAATAAGTAAAATTTCTGTAACAAAATTAGCTTGCAAAAAATAAAATATTATGCTAGAATTACAGCCAGTAGAATATAAATATATTTTACTGGCTATTAATACCTAAAGAAGGTGAAAATTATGATAAAATTCACAAAAATGCAAGGGCTAGGGAATGATTATGTCTATATGGATGCAATCCATCAAAAAATAGAAAATGAATCATCTCTAGCTCAATTTGTTAGTAATAGGCACTTTGGGATAGGTTCAGACGGATTAATTCTAATATGTAAAAGTGATATTGCTGACTTCAAAATGAGAATGTTTAATTCAGATGGAAGCGAGGCAGAGATGTGTGGAAATGGCATACGTTGTGTTGGAAAATTTGTATATGATAAAGGTCTTACAGATAAAACAACAGTAACTATAGAAACGCTTGCGGGAATTAAAACATTAGAATTAAATACAAAAGATGGAAAGGTAGAGACAGTAAAGGTAGATATGGGAGAACCTATATTAAATCCAAAAGAAATACCAGTTATTTCAGATGAAGAACCAGTTAAAAATCTAATGTTAGAAGCTGGAGGAAGAAAATTTAAATTTACTTGTGTATCTATGGGAAATCCACATGCAATAACAGAAGTGGAAGATACAGAGAAATTTGATGTAGAAAAGTATGGCAAAGTATTAGAAGTTGACAAGGCTTTTCCAAATAAAACAAATGTAGAGTTTGTACAAATTGTTGATAAAAATCATGTTAAGATGAGAGTTTGGGAAAGAGGTGCAGGAGAAACTCTTGCATGTGGTACAGGAGCATGTGCCACGGCTGTTGCTTGCTATCTTAATGGAAAAACTGATAGAAATGTAGAAGTTGAATTACTAGGTGGAAAATTATATATAGAATGGAATGAGGAAAATAATCATATATATATGACAGGACCAGCTGTTACAGTTTTTGAAGGTGTTTTAAATCAAATTTGAAAGGAGAAATAACAATGAGTTATATAAATGAAAATTTTTTAAATATGCAAGATAGCTACTTGTTTTCAACAATAGCAAAAAAAGTAGCAAAATACACAGAAGAAAATCCAAACAAAAAAATTATAAAATTAGGAATAGGAGATGTTACAAAACCAATAGTACCAGCATGTGTAGAAGCAATGCATAAAGCGGTAGATGAAATTGGTACACAAGAAGGCTTTAAAGGATATGGACCAGAACAAGGATATGAATTTTTAAGAAATGCAATAGTTCAAAATGATTATAAAGCAAGAGGAATAGATATCAAAACAGATGAAATATTTGTATCAGATGGTGCAAAATGTGATTGTGGAAATATAGTAGATATATTTGCTGAAGATAATAAAGTTGCAATCACAGACCCAGTATATCCAGTATATTTAGACACAAATGTAATGTCAGGAAGAAGTGGAAAATATAACAAAGAAAAAGATATGTATGAAAATATAGTATATTTACCAGTAACAGCAGAAAACAATTTCAAACCAGAATTACCAAAAGAAAAAGTAGATATGATATATCTATGTTTTCCAAATAATCCAACAGGAACAGTATTAACAAAAGAAGATTTAAAAGTTTGGGTAGATTATGCTAAAGAAAATAATAGTATTATTCTATATGATGCAGCATATGAAGCATTTATAACAGAAGAAGATATACCACATAGTATCTATGAAGTAGAAGGAGCAAAAGATGTCGCAATAGAATTCAAGAGTTTTTCAAAAACAGCAGGTTTTACAGGTGTTAGATGTGCATATGTGGTAATCCCACACACAGTAAAAGGATACACAAAATCAGGAGAAGAGATTGAATTAAATAAATTATGGAATAGAAGAACTTGTACAAAATTTAATGGAGTATCATATGTTGTACAAAGAGCAGCTGAAGCTACATATTCAGAAGAAGGTAAAAAGCAAATTAGAGCTAATATTGAAGGTTATTTAGAAAATGCAAAAATAATAAAAAATGGATTAGAAGATGCAGGATTTAAAACATATGGAGGAGTAAATTCACCATATATTTGGTTACAAGTACCTCAAGGTATGACTTCATGGGAGTTTTTTGATAAATTACTAGAAGAAGTAAATGTTGTTGGAACACCAGGAAGTGGATTTGGACCACATGGTGAAGGATATTTTAGATTAACTGCTTTTGGTACTAAAGAGAATTCAATAGAAGCAATTGAGAGAATAAAAAACACTCTTAAGATAATAAATTAAAAGATTTCGTAATAAATTACGAAGTCTTTTATAATGGAAAAAATATGAAAATATTAAAAACAAATTTTCGCTAAAAGGTTGACTTTTTGTAAGGTAAAATATATAATACGTGAGAGCAATAATAATATTTTAAATAAGTAAATTTATAAATGTTAAATAAAAATTAGTGGAAGGAAGGATAAGAACAATGAAAGAAAATATAAAACAACAATATTTAGATTTATTAAAAACTGTAAAAAGAGAAGGAATAGATGACTTAATAAACTTTTTAGAAAAATCAGACTTTTTCAAAGCACCAGCAAGTACAAGATTTCATGGAAGTTTTGAAGGTGGATTAGCAGAGCATAGTTTAAAAGTATATGAGATTCTAAAACATAAGGTAGAACATTGTGTTGAGCCAATAAATATACCAGAAGAATCAATTATAATAATAGGATTATTACATGATATATGCAAAACAAACTTTTATAAGGTAGATTACAGAAATGCAAAAAATGCTTTAGGAGTATGGGAAAAAGTGCCATATTATACAATAGATGACACAATTCCATATGGACATGGAGAAAAATCTGTTATGATGATTACAGAATATATGAAATTAACACCAGAAGAAAAATATTCAATTAGATGGCATATGGGATATACTGAACCAAAAGAAATATATAGTACAATAGGTGCAGCATATAAGAAATATCCAATAGCATTATTAACACATGAAGCTGATTTAGAAGCAACATATTTTTATGATATATAATGAATAATTTTAGTGTGACAAAAGAAAGGAATGTATAAGATGTTAGCATATATAAAAGGAACTTTAGAAATGAAAATGACAGGATATGTAGTAATTGATGTTGGAGGATTAGGTTACAAAGTATTTATGTCAGAAGCAGGAATGGATAGATTAGGAAATATAGGAGATACTGTTAAAGTACATACATATTATAGAGTTAGAGAAGATGATATTAGCATCTTTGGTTTTAATACATTAGAAGAATTAAAAATGTTTGAATTATTAATTGGTGTAAGCGGAGTGGGTGCAAAAACAGCATTAACAATGCTTGCAGTTTGCGAGCCTTCTGATTTTGCACTTGCAGTAATTTCAGAAGATATAAAAACATTAACAACAATTCCAGGCATTGGACCAAAATCAGCTAAAAGAATAATTCTTGAATTAAAAGATAAGATTAAACAAGAACAACAAATAGAAGAATTAACAAATGCTACTCAAGGTAAAGGTGCAAGAAAATTATCTGAAACAGATATTAAAGTAAAACAAGCAATTGAAAATAATAATAGAGTATCAGAAGCAATTGCAGCACTTCAGGTATTGGGATATAACAAGAGATTAATAGAAAAAGCATTTGAAAACATAGAAAATAAAAAAGAATTATCAACAGAAGATTTAATCAAAAAAGGATTATTGTTATTGGGTAAAGAGTTATAGAAAAAAGGAAGTAGATATTTATGAATTCAAATGAGCCATTAGCATTTAGAATTAGACCAAGAACATTAGATGAATATGTAGGACAAGAACATGTTTTAGGTAAAGACAAAATATTATATAGAACAATAAAGGCAGATAGATTATCAAGTATCATTCTATTTGGACCTCCTGGTTGTGGAAAAACATCACTTGCAAGAGTAATAAGTGAAACAACAAAATATAAATTTTATAAAATAAATGCAGTAACCTCAGGAGTTGCAGATATAAAAAGAGTAATAGAAGAAACTAAAAATTTCATGTTAAATCCAACAGGAAAAAGTATTTTGTTTATAGACGAAATTCATAGATTCAATAAATTACAACAAGATGCTTTACTTCCATATGTAGAAAATGGAACAATAATTTTAATAGGAGCAACAACTGAAAATCCATATTTTGAAGTAAATAAGGCTTTAATTTCAAGGTCAATGGTAATAAAATTAAATCCATTAACAGAAGAAAACATCTTTCAGATATTAAAAAATGCAATAGAAAGAAAAGATGGTTTAGGAGACTATAATATAAAAATAGAAGATGAAACCTTAAAGAAATTAGCAATAATAAGTGGTGGAGATGTTAGAACAGCATTAAATGGGTTAGAAGTAGCAGTATTGACAACAAATATGGAAAGTGATGGATATATACATATAACTGATGAAGTTATAAAAAATAGTGTTCAATCAAAAAAAGCAATATTTGATAAAAATGGAGAAGAACATTATGATAATATAAGTGCATTTATTAAATCCATGAGAGGCTCAGACCCAGATGCAGCAATATTTTATTTAGCAAGAGCAATAAATGGTGGAGAAGACCCAATGTTCTTAGCAAGAAGAATAGTTATTTGTGCATCAGAAGATGTGGGCATGGCAAATCCAAATGCATTAGTTGTAGCGAATGCAGCAATGCAAGCAGTACATATGATTGGAATGCCCGAAGCAAGAATTCTGCTTGCAGAAGCAGCAGTATATGTAGCAACATCAAAAAAATCAAATGCATCATATATGGCAATAAATAAAGCTTTAGAAGATGTACAAACAAAAGACACGGGTGAAGTTCCAATGCATATAAGAAATGCACCAATAGAAAAAATGAAAGAACTTGGATATCATGAAGGATATTTGTATCCTCATAATTTCCCAGGTCATTACGTAGAACAACAATATTTGCCTGATAAAATGCTAGGAACAAAATACTATGAGGAAGATTAATGTCGCATTGGGGACGTTTCTCATGCGACATTAATCTCATTTATTGAATAGAATAACAAAAATTGGATAACCTACTTACTAAGTAGGTTTTTATTATGACCTAGTTGAAAAATAATTCTTTTCAACTAGAACTATTTTTTAGAGAGGAATGAGATAAGAAATAGAAAAAAATACTACAATAAAATTTTCTATAAAAGACATTTTAAAGCAAAGTATAATTGGATTTTTAGCAGGTGTAATTAGCGGATTATTTTCAACAGGTGGTGGAATGATTTTAGTTCCAGCATTTATTTATCTTTTAAAATTAGATAACACAAAAGCAAGAGGAACATCAGTATTTTGTATTTTGCCAATGGTGGTCACAAGTGGAATCTTTTATTACAAAGAAAATTATATAGAATGGAAAATAGCTATTCTTTGTGCCATTGGTGGAGCAATAGGAGGATATATACGGGGCAAAATTGTTAAAAAAATTGCCAGAAAGAGTTTTGAAAATTGCTTTCACAATGTTTCTAATTTATGCGTCATATAAAATGATAATATAAAGTAGGTTTTTTTATGATAGAGATTTTGATAGGAGTTGTGTCAGGAATTGTAAGTGGTACAGGAATGGGAGGAGGAACAATATTAATTTTTCTTCTTACATTTTTTATGGGTGTGGAGCAACATATAGCACAGGCAACAAATTTGATATTTTTTGTTCCAACTTCAATAGTGGCAATAATAGTAAATTTGAAAAATAAAAATATATATTTAAAATCAGCTTTAATTATATCAATATTTGGAATATTAGGAGCGATTATAGGAGCAAATATCTCAATAAATATGGATGTCAAAATTCTAAAAAGATTGTTCGGAATTTTTCTAGCAATAATTGCTATTCATGAAATATATACCATTGTAAAATCATACAAAAAAGCATAAAAAAGAAAAAATAACAAATAATATAATAAGTAAAACAAAAATTAGCAATAGAGGATTTTTTATTTATAAAAATGAGGAGGTGGGATAAAATGAAATTTGTTAAAGGTGTTGTGATAGGTGGATTAATAACAACAGGTCTAATGATGATGTATGCAGAATCTGATATGATGAATAAAAAGAAAATAATGAAAAAAGGAAAGCAATTTGCTAAAAAAATGGGAATGATGTAGACACAATAAAGGGCTTAATCAAGCCCTTTAAATAGTTTTATTATATAAGTTATCTGTATTCTTTTCTTTCGAAATAGTCATCTTTTTTGCAGCATTCTTCTTTCTTGCAGAAGTCATCTTTCTTGCAACAATCATGTTTTTTGTCACAGTCATCTTTGTCATGTTCTTTTTTATCACATTTATCACAAAAATCCATTTTTCCATCTATGAAGCAATCACATTTTTCATGTTTGTCACCTTTTAAACATTTACCTTCATGATGACATTTTGCACATATTTTTATCTTATTAGTGTCATTTACCCAAATTTGAATAGCATATGCTTTTCCAGGACATAATGGTCCAAATACGAATTCTCCTTCTTTGTCAGTAAATGTGTGTCCTATTGGTCTTCTTTCTTCTTTTCCATGTTCACAAGCAACTTCAACTAATTTTACAACTGCATCACAAACTGGTTCTTTAAAACAATTTTTTACAACACCATATATTACATCACGATTATCTTCTGGTAAAGTGATGTCTAAGTCAAATTGTTTTCCTCCTGAAATCACACCATCTATATCTAGAATTGGGCAACAGTGTTTATTTTCATTCATTTCCATATTAAAAACTTCCTTTCTTTTTTAACTATTATTACAATAATAGTGTTTATATATATTATGCAGAAAAATGTAGAATGTTGAAGAATTAAGTTGAAAAATAAATATTGCAAAATTTGTTGTAAAAATATTAATAATATAGTATAATTAGAATATGATAGACAATATGAGATTTCAAAATTAATATATAATATGAGGAGGAGATGCTCATGGAAGAAAATAAAGACGATATAATAGAAATAGAGAAAGTTGAAGAGACAAAACAAGAGAAAAATGAAGAAGTTAAGACAGAAGCACCAAAAGAAGAGCCTAAAGTAGAAGTTGTAAAAGAAGAAACTGAAAAAGACAAAAAAGGATTTAGTATAGCAGCTTTAGTACTTGGAATTATTGCGATTGTACTTTGTTGTATATGGTATATTTCAGTACCTTGTGGTATACTTGCAATAATATTCGGAATAATTGGAATAAAATCATCTAAAAAGGGAATGTCAATTGCAGGATTAATTACAGGAGCAATTGGTTTAGTAATTTCTATAATTATGTTTGTTGCTTTAGTATTTTTTGGAATGGTAATTGGACTTTCAGAAGGATTAGATAGCTTGGATTATGATAGCAGTTATTATGATGATTTTGATTTTTATAATAACAATAGGGCTTTATTTGATTAAAATATAACTAAATTTATGCATCTTAGATAATTAAATATCTAGGATGTATTTTTTTTGGACAAATTTACAAGAAAATCGTAACAAAATGAATTGTTGATTGTATAATAAATGAATGAGTATAAGCAAGGGGAGAAGGTTGAAAAATGAATCCAAAGGAGCAATCAGATAAAGAATTATATAAGAAGTATTTAAATGGTGATAATAAAGCATTTGAGCAATTAGTAATAAAATATAAAAATCAGATTATATTCTTTATTTCAGGATATACAAAAGACATATCTATTGCAGAAGATATATCACAAGATGTATTTGTATATATTCTTTTAAATAAAGAGAAATATGATTTTCAGTATTCATTTAAAACGTACATATTTATGATAGCAAAATGTAGAGCAATAAATTATATAAAAAGAGAAAAGAAGGTTGTGAGTTTAAAAGAGGTTGAAAATTTCACAAAAGAAGATAAAGAGTTAGAAGCTATAATTTATAAAAATGATAATAATCAGATGTTAAATAAAAAGTTAAAAGAATTAAAACCAGATTATCAAGCAGTAATTTATTTATCAACATTTGAGAAGATGAAATATAAAGATATAGCAAAAGTAATGAATAAGAATATAGGACAAGTTAAATCATTATTGAACAGAGCTAAAAATAAATTAAAAAAATTATTAGAAGAGGAGGGGATGACATATGAAGGATAATAGACAATATATAGAAGGAATTTATAAAAAAGAAGAGAAATTGAGAAACAGTAAAATTAAAAACAAATTTTATCAGACTGAATTTAAAATGAATAAATTTGCTCCGATGAAAATGGTAGCAACTTTTGTATTAGCGATTGGAATCACAGTGGGGATAGGGTATGCAAGTGTAGTAACCTATCAGAAAGTATGGAAAGAGCCAGAAGAATACAAAATTACATACAAGAAAATTGGTGATGCATATATAGTTGAGGGAGAAGAAAAAATTTTAGAAGAAGAGATGGCTGATTGTATTTCTAAAGATGAAGCATTAAAAAAGGGAAATGAAGTGTTAAAAAAATTTGGAATTAATGCAGAAACTCAAACAGGTTCAATGTTAATTGATTCATCAAAAAGAGAAAAATCATGGGTAGTATATGGCGGAAATGCATCAATTGAAATTAATGCTACTAATGGAGAATTTAAAAGTTTAAGCATTCCAACAACAGGAAGAGATATTTCAGGGCGTTCGACAAAAGAAGAAGCATTGGATGTAGCATATGATTTCTTGAATCGATATCAAGAGGATAGTCAAGATTATGAAATTGTAAAATTGAATAATAATATGGGAACAGAAGAGGATTCATATATTTGGTATGCAACATTTGAAAGAAAATATGGAGAGTTACTTAATCATTATGACTATGTAAATATTGGTTGGATTCCTGGAACAAATGAGATTTATTCATATTCAGTAGAAAGCAAGAAATTTGAAAATAATCCAGTAGAGTTATCAAAAGAAGATGCTATAAAAATAGCGGAGGAGAAAGATAAACAAATAGAGCCAGATGCACAGATTAAAGAAATTAAGGCAGATATTAGAATTGAAAAGATGAATAGTGATGCATATGAGAGAGAAAAATTTGGAGATGAATACCAAAAGCAAAGAGAATTGCCTATTGGAGAAAAGACTTATTATATTACAGAAGAAAGAGTTCGAAAAGTATGGATTGTAACTTTAAAATATGATAAAATAGAAGAGGGAGAGCTTTCTGATTATAGCTATTTTGTTGATGCAACTACAGGTGAGATTATAGGTGGTGAGCCTTGGGATTATTTTGAATCAGAAAGTGATATAGACCAATATAACTATATTGAAAATGGAAGCGGATTAGTCATAAAATAGTAAGCTATTAAAAGGAAAGGTATGATACAAGTTATCATAGAGTATTGAAATGAGAAAAAAGGGTGGAAAAGAAAAGTTAAATAGATTAGCTAATAAACATGTCTTGCAGCTGTCTATAATTCTATTTTTATTGATAATTATAGCAGTAGTAGTTATTGTGGCAAGAAAAGTTATTCTAAATGATGGACAAGCAACTAATTTCGAGACAGAGGAAATAAGTAATAATGATAATTCCGAACAATCACAAAACACAACTAATTCGACTAATGAGACTGGCACAGAAAATTCATCTAATACGGTAACAGCATCTAATAATTTGAGTTTGTTAGATGACTGGCAAATAAGGCTTGTAAATAGAGAAAATCCATTGCCAGATGATTTTACTGTTGAACTTGAAAATTTAGATGCTTCTAGGAAATTTGATAAAAGGGCAATAGAGCCATTAAAACAAATGATATGTGATATGAGAGACCAAGGAATAAAAAATATTTGGGCTCAATCTACATATAGAAGTATAGAATATCAAAAAGGATTATATGAGAAAAGTATAAATAAATATTTAAAACAAGGAAAGAGTCAAGAAGAAGCTCAAAAGTTGACAGATGAATATATAAATAGACCAGGAACAAGTGAACATCATTTAGGACTAGCTGTTGATTTTAATAATGTAGATGAAGGATTTGAAAACACAAAAGCATATGAATGGTTGCTTGAAAATGCAAGTGATTATGGCTTTATTTTAAGATATCCAAAGGAAAAGGAGGATATAACAGGTATTGAATATGAGCCTTGGCATTGGAGATATGTTGGACCAGAACATGCTAAGAAAATGAAAGAACAAAATTTGTGCTTAGAGGAATATGTATTAGGTTCAAGTTTAGTTTAATATATAGAAGGATTTGTGTAAAAGGCACTGCATATGCAATGCCTTTTAATATGTGATTTTTCCATTTAATAAATCGTCATTTTGAATCCAATCATTTACATCAATTGTAGTGTAATTATTTTTATCTATTCTAACATAAACATTTTTAATGCCAGAATTAATTATAAGTTTTCGACACATTTGACAAGGAAGAGCACCTTCTTCATAATCTTTAGTATCATGTCTTATACCAACTAAATATAAATCTGCATCTATCATGTCTTTACGTGCAGCACTAAGCATGGCATTTTGTTCTGCATGGACACTTCTGCAAGCATCATACCCAGAATGTCTAACATCTGGAAAAATTTTTTTCTTGGTACAAACACCTAAATCAATGCAATTTTTTCTTCCTCTTGGAGCTCCAGTATATCCAGTAGATATGATTTCATCATTTTTTACTATTATTGCTCCAAAATTTTTTCTAAGGCATGTTCCTCTTTCTGAAATTGTCTCTGCTATATCTAAGTAATAGTTTATTTTATCAATTCGTTCCATATTTATATCTCCTTGAATATTTTTAGTTTATTTGTATTTTAACAGATTTATATAATTTAGTCAAAAATGGAAGTTTATGTTGATGTTTTTGCATAAAAGTGATATAAATATTTTATGTGAAAGTTAAGAGAAAATAGGAAGGAATTATATTAATATGGAAAAAGCAAGTTTCAAAGATTATTTAGGAAAAAAAATTCATGTTGTTGTAGACAGACCAATGGCTTCGAAACATCCAAAACATGGATTTATATATCCAATAAATTATGGTTATATTCCAAATACAATTAGTGGTGATGGGGAAGAATTAGATGCATATATTATAGGTGTATTTGAAGCAATAAAAGAATTTGATGGTGAATGTATAGCAGCAATACATAGAATGAAGGATGATGATGATAAGTTGGTAGTTGCACCTGAAGGCAAGATATATACTAAGGAACAGATAGAGGCTTTGGTAGAGTTTCAAGAAAGATTTTTTGAGCATGAAATTATAGAAAAATGTTAGACAAATGAGGGCGAAGAAAGTAAAATGATAAATGTAGAAGAATATTTGAATAATTTTTTTAAAGGAACTAAAAATCCATCGTTAAAGGCAATGCAATATTTTATTGATAGTTATGATAATTTTGATAAAGATATGAAATTCATTCATATTGCAGGAACAAATGGAAAAGGAAGTTGTACAGAAATAATAAGTAATATATTAATTAAACAAGGCTATAAAGTTGGAAAGTTCATGTCTCCGCATTTGATAAGATATAATGAAAGAATTAGTATAAATGGAGAAGAAATTTCTGATGAAGAAATGGCAAATATAATTGAAGAATTAAAACCAAAAATAGAAAATTATAATAGAACAGAAAAAGTGAATATTACTCTATTTGAACTAGAAACAATAATGGCATTATTATATTTTTATAGAAAAAATGTCGACTTTGTTGTGTTAGAAACAGGATTGGGTGGATTGTATGATTGTACAAATATAATAACAAAACCTATAGTCTCTGTTATAACTTCGATTGGCTATGACCATATGCATATTTTAGGAAATACCTTGCCAGAAATAGCATACCAAAAGGCGGGAATTATAAAAGAAAATTCAAATACAGTAATATTTGAGGAAACCTCTGAAATAGATGAAGTATTTATTAATCAATGTAAGATAAAAAATAACAATTTGCATATTGTTAGAAAATCTGATATTTCAAATTATAGTTTTGATAATAAATTTCAATATTTTGATTATAAAGATATAAAAGATTTAAGCATTAATCTAAAAGGAAAAATGCAAATTCAGAATGCCAGTTTATGTATAGAGGTAATGAGTATTCTAAATGAGAATGGTTATAAAGTCGATATAGAAAATATAAAAAATGGTTTGAGAACAGTTATTCATAAAGGAATAATGGAAGAATTGAATAGCAATCCGATAATTGTTTATGATGGAGCTCATAATGAACTAGCAATTAGAAATTTACAAGATATGGTGAAAATGTACTATAATAATTTTCAAAGAGTGTATATAATATCTATTTTAAAAAGAAAAGATTATAGAACTATGTTGAAGCTATTAGCAAAAGATTCAAATGCAATGTTTGTTTTAACTTCTGGTAATGATGAAGATAGATATACATTAAAAGAAGAATTATTTGAATGCATGAAGGAATTTGTTGGTACAGATAGGATATGTAAGAAAGAGTTA
>CAWVDV010000136.1:0-5509 GCA_963928115.1 Bacillota bacterium
ATTTTGTATTTAAAAAATTAGAAAAAAGATTTGCATAGGAATTTTAGAATATGGATAATAATGAAATTTTGTTAAAAACACTAGAAAAAGAAAATAAGTTAATATCAGAAAATTGTGATAAGTTAATGGAAGAATTGAAGAAATCAAGACAGGAAACTCTTGAGCAAAAAAAGATAACTGATAATGTTATTGCAGAAAGAGATAAGTTGCAAAAGCAATTAGATTCAATTATATATTCAAGAAGTTATAAAGCAATGCAGAAAATAAAGAAAATATTAGGGAGATAGTTTATGGAAAAAAAGAAAATTGCCCTTATAATAGATACTGAAAATTGGGCTTTTGATAATATTGCTAAACAAATAAAGAAAAATCTTATAGAATATGATATAGATATAATTCCTGGAAGAATATTTGAAGGAAATATAATGAGACTATTTTTGTTTTGCAGTGATTATGATTTAGTCCATTTTTTATGGAGAGGATATTTAAGCCTAATAGATAGAAAAGAAATGCAAGAATATACAGAAAATTATTTAAAAATATCCTTTGAAGAATTTAAGAAGAAATATGTTTATAGCAAAAAAATAACTTTTGGAGTTTGTGACCATTTATATTTAAGAGGAGAAGAAAAATGGAGAACAGATGAAGTATTCAAATTTTCAAATTCATATTTTGTGACTTCTCAAAAATTGTATGATATATACAGTAAATTTGATAATAAGCCTAAGATGATAATACATGATGGAGTAGATTTATCAAGTTATAAACCTGAAAATTTAGAAAGGTTTAATAATCCAGACAGAAAAATAGTTTTTGGTTGGGTAGGAAATAGCAAGTTTAAAGATTCTGATGGTGATGATGATATGAAAGGTGTAGAAGGAATAATAAAACCTGCAATATCTGAATTACAACAAGAAGGATATAATGTTGAATTGAAACTAGCAGATAGAAATTTAGGAATGATAGCACAAGAAGATATGCCAGATTTTTATAATTCCATAGATGTATATATATGTGCATCAAAAGAAGAAGGAACACCACTTACAATACAAGAATCTATGGCAATGGGAATACCAATAATATCAACAGATGTTGGAATAGCATCAGAAGTATTTGGCGAAAAACAGAAAAAATATATAATGAAAAAAAGAAGCAAGGAAGAACTAAAGAATAAAATAAAAGAATTATTAGAAAATAAAGAACAAATGAAAGAATTATCAAAAGAAAACTTAGAACAAGTAAAAACAGAAGATTGGAAAAATATTTGCAAAAAGTATAAAGAATTTTTCGAAGATGAATTGGTAAAAAAATAATTACAATTTAGGCAAGGAATATTAGAAAAATGAAAGAAGATAATTATTTCTGGAAATATAAATATGAACCAGGTAAAGAACTAAATGAAAAAAGTAAAGATATAAAAAGTGTAAAACCTTTAGTTTCCATCATAACATCATATTATAATTCAAACGAGTATATGTGGCAAACAATAAATTGTGTATTAAATCAAACATTTCAATCTTGGGAATGGATAATAGTTGATGATGGAAGCACTAGCAAAGAAGCTATACAATATCTAGAAAATGTAGAAAAAATTGATGAAAGAATAAAAATATATCATAAAGAAAATGGTGGTTTAGCATTAGGAAGAGATTATGCAATAAAATATTCAACTACAAAATATATATTGCCATTAGATGCAGATGATTTAATAGAACCAACATATATTGAAACTTTGTATTGGGCATTAGAAACAAATAAAAAGGCAAGTTGGGCATTTACAAATTCAGTAGGATTTGGCAAATATATATACTTATCTGATGTGAAATTTGATAGTGAAAAAATGAAAACAGATAACCATATAACTGCAACAGCTTTAATAAGAAAAGAAAAAATATTAGAGCTTGAAGGATATGGAAAAGCTAAAAGATATATGAATGAAGATTGGTATTTGTGGCTTAGAATGTTGGCAGACAATCAATTTCCAGTACAAGTTGGATATTATGGCTTTTGGTATAGAAGAAGAAATGAAAGTTTATTGTCAGAAATAAATGATGAAAAGAAAAAAGAATATGAACTTAAAATGAAAGACATCAAAGAAATAGCAGAAAAGATTGACAACAAAGTAGATGCAATAATTTATCCAAAGGAAGAAATTAATAGTAACAAAATAAAAAATAATGAAGAAATCAATATAAATAATATAGAAAATATAGAAATATTAGAAAAAACTAAGGATGGATATTTATACATTTTGCCATATTTAGGAACAGATAAAAAAATGTATAAAAAAATAAAAAAACAAGCAGAGCAAGGTAAAATATATATAATTACTACTCAGAAAAATGTACATTCAGAATATTTATATAGACAAAAATATGAACAGTTTTCAACAGTCTATGATTTAACTACTTTTTTAGATGAAGAAAATTGGATAGGGTTTATAAAATATGTATTAAAAACTAGAAATATTAAAAAAATATTTTTATCTAATACGGTGTACAATGAAGAACTAAAGAAAAAATTTGAGGTTATTCAAATTGAGGACTGCAAGAATAGCGAATTGATTTATAAATGTAATATTTTAAAATATAAATTTATGAATTGCTTTGTTATTAGAGCGATAAGAAAAATAGGAAGAACTTTAAAAGGTTGAAATTGATAATTGTAGAAAGGATTGAAATAAGAAATGAAGATTTGGTTTTTGACAGGTGAATTTGCACCAGATTTTGGTGGAGGGATAGGAACATATGTAGAAAATTGTGCAAAAATGTTCGCAGAAGCTGGAGATGATGTAACAGTCATAGTAAGAAGCCTAAAAGAAAACAAAGAAGAAAAAACAAAAGAAGGATATAAAGTAGTAAGATTTAGACAAGGTGAAGGAGAATATTATACCTATTTAGGATATGATAATGCTTTAGCATACCAATATTATGAAGTTATAATGAAATTAATAGACAAATATGGAAAGCCAGATGTTATAGAAATGCAAGAATATAATGCATATGGCCAATATATAATACAAAATAAATTGATGTTAAATGAAAAATTAAAAGATATTCCATTAGTAGTTCATCTTCATACACCAAGTTTTGAAACACTAAAAATAAATCAATTTAATACATATGAAGCACCATTTTATTGGATAGGAGAAATGGAAAAATTCTGTATAAAAGGTGCAGATGCTTTGTTATGTCCAAGTCAATTTTTAGCTGATAAATTACAATATTTAGTACCAGATAAAAAGATAAATGTAATCAATTTACCATTTGATATTGATAAAGGCGAGCTTGAAAAATATCAAGAATCAAATCCTATAAAATCTGACAAAAAGACTCTTTTATATTTTGGTAGAACAGAATATAGAAAAGGTGTAATACAAATGCTAAAAGGAGCAGAAAAACTTTGGGAAAAAGGATTAGAATTTAAAGTAAAAATTATTGGTGGAGATGTTAAGTTAGAATCAAAAGGAACATTTATAGGAGAAGAGTTAAAGAAAAAATATGCGAAATATATAGAAAGTGGAAATTTAGAAATGTTAGCTCCAATACCACACTTAGACTTAATTCCACATATTTTATCAGCAACAGCAGTAACAATACCATCTTTATATGAAAATTTCCCAAATACATGTATCTACTCAATGTGGCTAGGAAAACCAGTTCTAGTATCTAAAAGTGGTGGACAAGCAGAAATGGTTCAAGAATCTGGTAAAAATGGAATAATATTTGATTGGGATAAAGAAGGAGACTTTGAAGAAAAATTAGAACAATTATTAAATATGTCAGATGAAGAACTACAAACTATGGGAAATAACGCAAAAACAAGAATCAATAAATTGTGCAATATGGAAACAAACTTAAAATTAAGAAGAGAATTTTTTGAAGAAGTTATAAGAAATAAAAACAAACAAAAAGATAAATTCCCATTTGTAGAAGAAATGCCAAAAGATGAGTATACAAAAGTATATGAAGGAGAAAAGGATTTATTATCTGTTGTTATACCATATTATAATTTAGGAAAAACTTTGCCAGAAACAATAGAAAGTATAAAAGAAACAGAATATAAAAAATATGAAATAATAATTGTTAATGATGGAAGCACAGACCAAGAAAGTATAGATGTATTAAAACAATATGAAAATGATGAAAAAATTAGAATAATAAATATTAAAAACAAAGGACTAGCTAATGCAAGAAATGTAGGAGCAGAAGCTGCAAAAGGAGAATTTGTAGCGTTTATTGATGCTGATGATAAAATAGATAAAACCTTTTATCCAAAAGCAATTAATATTTTACATCAATATGATAATGTTTCATATGTATATAGCTGGGTACAGTATTTTGAAGGAAGTACAGCAGTATGGCCAACATTTAATATTCATATACCATATCTATTATGTGCAAATATGTTAGCAGCATATTCAGTTATTAGAAAAAATGACTTTTTGAACTTTGGAAAGAATAGAATTAAGATGGAATATGGAATGGAAGATTATGATGGTTGGGTTAGCTTAGCTGAACATGGATGTTTAGGAGTTTCAATACCAGAAAAATTGAATTTATATAGAGTTAGAAAAGACTCTATGTCAAGACAATTTAATAAAAAGATGAGAATATATTTATATCAAATATCAAGGGATGGACATGAAAAGATATTTGAAAAATATTCAAAAGAAATTTACATGTTATTATTAACAAATGGACAACCATTTTATTGGAATAATCCTACAACACAAGTGTATTTACCAAGTGGAGAGACTGTTGTAGAGTATCAGGTTGATGATAGGATTTATAGATTAGAAAGAATTTTAAATACTATCCCAGGTAAAATAGCTAGAAAAGTTTATAGAGGTTTGAGAAAAGTAAAACATGCCATTAAACGTCAATAAACTTTAGTATCTTGTGAAAGGGTTGAAATAAAAGTGGAGAAGAGTTTAGAAAAAGTAAAAAGAGAAACTGGTGTATCAACTAAAGAAAAAGTTATAAACTTTTTAAAACAACCAATTATATATATTTTAATTTTTTGTATATTTGTACAGTTGCAAATATATAAGACAGTTCCAGATTATGTAATATCTGGAGATAGTACAACTTATACTGAAGATTTTAATGGAAGTGTAAGAAGTGGACAAGTTGATCAAATGAGAACACCAGTATATCCATATATAGCAAAAATAATTCAAAAAATAGGTGGACAAGAAAATTTATATAACAATATTGTAATTTTTCAAAAAATACTGTTTATATTTACTATAATTTTATTTTATTATTCTATGCAAGAGATAACAAAAAATAAGATAATTTCATCAATATTAAGTATCATATTTGGAATATGCCCATTTATCGTACTTTGGAATGTGATGATTTTGACAGAGGCGGTATCATTATTTGAAATTACACTGTTAAGTTTTATAACTATAAAATATTTAAAAAAACCTAATAAATATTTAGCTGGTTCAATGCGGAATATTGATATTAGTAATGATTATGACTAGACCGCAATTTATATA
>CAWVDV010000137.1:0-3690 GCA_963928115.1 Bacillota bacterium
ATAACGGGGGTGAAGCTATTGGGTAAGATAAAAATACACGAAATAGCAAAAAAATTAGGATTAACAAGTAAAGAAGTATTAGAAGTAGCTAAAAAATTAAATATTGAAGTAAAAAGTCATTTAAGTGGGGTTGAACAAGACGAAGCAGATAAAATAGAAAAAGAGATATCTAAAAATGGAGCAACTAAACAAGAAGATAAAAAGGTTGATGAGAAAAAAGCAAAAAAAGAATCCAAGAAAGAAGAAAAAGCTCCAGTTATAATAAGAAGAGAAGTTATAATTAATGAAGAACCTGAAACTAAAAAAGAAGAAACAAAAAAACAAGATAACAGAAATAATATAGGATTTGTAGAAAGAAAACAAAACAAAGACTATAACATAGTTTATCGTAATAAACCAAGTAAACCTATGACTGTAAGTGAATTGTTTGGACTAAAAAAAGAAGAGCCTAAAAAAGAAGAACCAAAAAAAGAAGAGCTAAAAAAAGAAGCAGTAAAAGAAGAAATAAAAGAAAGTGCAAAACAAGAAACAAAAATTAAAGAAGAGGTAGAACCAAAAGTAGTTCAAGAAGAAAAAACAAATAAAGAGCAAGTTAGTACAAACAATGTAAAGACAAGGTCAAATGATACAAGAAATCAAGATGACCACAAAAATAATTATAGAAACAACAATAATAGAAATAGAGGACAAAACAACAACCAAAACAATAATAACTTCAATAGAAACAACAATAAATTTAATAAAAATAGAAATAATAATGGAGAAAGATTTGGAAGAAGACCTTTAGATGAAAAAGGAATTGAAAAAAATATAAAAAATATAATGGCAACA
The DNA here is from genome assembly GCA_963928115.1 of Bacillota bacterium. Classification (GTDB taxonomy): domain Bacteria; phylum Bacillota; class Clostridia; order TANB77; family CAG-508; genus CAG-269. The sequence continues at coordinate 832 of CAWVDV010000137.1, forward strand.
GAAACAGTAGAAAAAGAGCCAACTAGAGAATACAACAAATCAATTGACAAACAAAAAAATAATAGTAGATTTGAAGATAATAAAAATACAAAGAAAAATAAAAATAGAAGAAATAACTCACACAATGACTTTGATGAAGGAAAATTAAAAACCTTAAAACAAGCAAATAGACTATCTAATATGTTTGATGACCAAGATGGTGGTATGCTTGACTATTATGACCTAACAACAGAACGTGGAAGACGTGGTAAAAAGAAAAACAATAAAAATCAAGAACCACGTAATAAACAAAAAATCTTCCAATTAACAGAAATTGAAATTCCAGAAACAATAACAGTTAAAGATTTAGCTGCTGAAATGAAAAAAACAACAGCAGAAGTAATCAAAAAATTATTAGGATATGGAATAATGGCAACAATAAATCAAGAAGTTGACTTTGATACAGCATTTTTAGTTGCAGGAGAATTTGGAATTACTGCAAAGAAAAAAGAAGTTGTAACAGAAGAAGACATCTTATTTGACGACTCAGAAGATAGAGAAGAAGATTTAAAACCAAGACCACCAGTAATAGTTGTTATGGGACACGTAGATCATGGAAAAACATCATTACTTGATGCAGTTAGACAAACAAATGTAATAGAAGGTGAAGCAGGAGGAATAACACAAGCAATTGGTGCATATCAAGTAAAAATAAATGATAGATTAATAACATTTTTAGATACACCAGGACATGAAGCCTTTACTGCAATGAGAGCAAGAGGTGCTCAAATAACAGATATTGCAATATTAGTTGTTGCTGCAAATGATGGAGTAAAACCACAAACAATTGAAGCTATAAACCATGCAAAATCAGCTGGAATACCAATAATTGTTGCAATAAATAAAATAGATTTACCAGATGCCAATGTAGAAAAAGTAAAACAAGAATTAATGGCATATGACTTAGTTCCAGAAGAATGGGGTGGAGATACAATATTTGTACCAATCTCTGCAAAACAACATCAAAACATAGACCAATTACTAGAAATGGTACTATTAGAAGCAGATGTATTAGAATTAAAAGCTAACCCAAATAAACAAGCAAAAGGAACAGTAATAGAAGCAAGACTTGATAAATCAAAAGGTGCAATTGCAACTATGTTAGTACAAAGAGGAACATTAGATGTGGGAGATACAATAGTTGTAGGTTCTTCAATAGGAAGAATAAGAGCAATGAAAGATGATAAAGGAAGAAATGTAAAAGCAGCTGGACCATCAACACCAGTAGAAATAATGGGATTAACAGAAGTACCAGAAGCAGGAGATACATTCTATGAAGTTAAAAATGAAAAAATGGCAAAACATCTAATTGAAAGAAGAAAACGTCAAGCAAGAGAAAAAGCAATAAATAGTGCATCAAAAGTAACATTAGATAACTTATTTAGCAAAATGGAAGAAGGAGAACTAAAAGTATTAAACCTAATTGTAAAAGCAGATGTACAAGGGTCTGTTGAAGCAGTAAAACAATCATTAGAAAAATTAGAAAATGAAGAAGTAAAAGTAAAAGTAATCCACGCAGCAGTTGGAGGAGTAAACCAATCAGATGTTACACTTGCAAAAGTATCAAATGCAATAATAATAGCATTTAATGTAAGACCAGATAACATGGCGAAAGAAATGGCAGAAAAAGATGAAGTAGAAATAAAACAATATTCAATTATTTACCAAGCAATAGAAGATGTAGAAGCTGCTATGAAAGGAATGTTAGACCCAAAATACGAAGAAAAAGTAATCGGAAATGCAGAAGTAAGACAAACATTCAAGATTTCAAATGTAGGAACTATTGCAGGAGCATATGTATTAAATGGTAAAGTAGAAAGAAATGCTGGAGTAAGAGTAATACGTGATAATGTAGTAATACATGATGGACACTTAGCAACATTAAGAAGATTTAAAGATGATGTAAAAGAAGTAACAAAAGGATTTGAATGTGGTATTCAAATAGAAAACTACAATGATATTAAAGAAGGAGACATTATTGAAGTATACATCATGGAAGAAATAAAAAGATAGAGGGATTTAGGGACGGACCTTAGAGATATATGAAAGAAATGAGGATGTAGTAATTGAGCAAGTATTCAAGAAAAATGGAAAAACAAAAAGCAAAGTTAAAGAGAGAAAAAAGAAAAGAAGAAGAAAAGAGTATGTTACAAAGAAATTTTAATCGCATAAATCGTATAGAAAAAAGAGAAAAAGAAAAGGAAGATAAAATAATTGAACATAGAAGGCGACTAAGAAAAAGATTTTTAGAAAGTCTTAATGTTGGAGATATAAAATTGATAGAAAGTGCTAGACAATCTATGCTTAACTATGAGATAGGATTAAAACTAGAACAACAAGAAAATGAAAGAGAAGTTTGGTGTTAAGAAAGAGGATGTGTAGAAATGAAGAGGGATTTAGAAACAAGGAGACAACCGTTTGTTATAGATAATGATAAATTTTATGGAAGATAATAATATGTATAATTAGTTAGGAGGTTTTAAAATGCCTGAGAATCAAACTCGTCTAGGACGTATAGATGAAGAATATAGAAAAGAAATAAGTAATATAATTAGTTATAAACTAAAAAATCCAAATGTTACAGGATTAATCAGTGTAACAAAAGTTAAAGTAACTAATGATTTAAAATATGCAAAAGTATATGTAAGTATACTAAATTCAAAAAATATTAAAGACACTTTAGCAGGATTAAAAAAATCTTCAGGTTTTATTAGAAGTGAGTTAGCAAGAAGTGTAAACTTGAGAAATACACCAGAATTAATATTTGAGTTAGATGATTCAATTGAATATGGTGCAAGAATTGATAGTATTTTGAAGGAG
>CAWVDV010000138.1:0-16502 GCA_963928115.1 Bacillota bacterium
ATTGTTTTTTTTGCATGCTTTGCACTCATTTGTATCTTTATTTATTTTGTGCAAAATAATAATAATCTTTACTGGACTGTTTGGCAGATGATATCTAAGTTCTCAAATCTAAATGAATCATTTATGAGTCGATTTGGTTCTGTACAAGTAAATATTTTGTTTTTTTTGAAACATCCTATTTTTGGAGATGAGGTAAGTAAGGTTTTATATTCTTTGGATAATACTACTTCTTCACTACTATTATTCGCTTGTTATGGATTATTAATTGGAATAATTATTAATTATTGTTGGCTATCTATTTGTAATGGTATTCATTTAATAATTAATAATAAAGTTACTATATTATTAATAGTATTAGTATTTTTTATTTCAATAAATACTCAAAATCTGACGACAAACTTCTATTTCTACAGTATTCCGATAGTACCTCTTTTTAATCAAAAGATGATGGTAAATATTAATAATAGTTTAAATTTTAAAAAAAGGAGCTAAACATATGAAAGTATTGTGGGTATGCAATTTGGTATTACCTTATTATTCAGAAAAATTTGAATTGCCAAAAACAAGCTTGGGTGGTTGGATGAGTAGTTCGTATGAAGAATTATTAAGGAATGGTATGGATATTGCAGTTTGTTCTCCAGTTGAATGCAGGTTTTTTAAAAGATTAAAAATCACAAAATATTTTGATGGAAATTTGAAATGCTTTTTATTTCCGGAGTACTTAGCTCATCCAGAAAAAAAATTTGCGAAAACAAAAGATTATTTAAAGAAAATCATTCTTGAGTATCAACCTGATATTGTACATATCCACGGTACTGAATATTATCATACACTAGCTTTAACAGAACTATTAAATCCAAATCAATATGTAATAAGCATACAAGGTTTAGTGTCATTTATCGAGAAAAGTTATTTATTAGAAATACCAAAAAAAATTTATCATAGGAAAACTATACGCGACTTTTTGAAGAATGATTCGTTGTATAAGCAGAAGAATAGTCTTTATAAAAGAGGAAAATTTGAAATTCAAGCTATAAAAAATTCAAAAAATATAATTGGAAGGACAAAATGGGATTTTTCCTGTACAAAACTAATAAATAATAATATAAACTATTTTATTGGAAATGAATGTATTAGAACAGAGTTTTATTCTCATAAATGGGATGATAGTAAATGTATTAAACATTCAGTTTTTTTATCCCAATGTTCAAGCCCAATTAAAGGATTTCACATATTATTAGAAGCAATATGCTTGGTAAAACATTTTTATGATGATGTTGTTATATTTACTACAGGGCCTAATTTATTGAAAATGAACCTGTATGAGAAACAAAAGTTACCATATTATCAAAAATATTTGATTGATATAATAAATAAGAATAATTTACAAAATAATGTACAATTTTTGGGTTATTTAAATGAGAAACAGATGGTTGAAGCAATGCTAAAAACTCAAGTATTTGTTTGTTGTTCTACGATTGAAAATTCATCAAATGCAATAGGAGAAGCTATTAAATTATCAATGCCTATTATTGTTTCTGATGTCGGGGGAAATAAAGACATTGTGAGCTCCGAAAAAGTGGGCCTAACATATCCAGCAAATGAATATTACACATTGGCAGCAAGAATATTAGATATATTTTCTTCTAATAAATTTGTCATAAATCATAAAGCGTTAAACGATCTTTCTAACCAAAGATATGACAGAAAAGAAAATATACAAACTTTAATGAATATATATGAGACTATTTATAGGGAGAAAGTTAATGAATGAATTATTGAGTATTATTGTACCAGTATATAATGTAGAGAGTTATTTGGAAGATTGTTTACAAAGTTTATTAATGCAGACTTATTCAAATTTTGAAGTAATCTTAGTTAATGATGGATCTACTGACCAATCTGAATGTATATGCAAAAAATATTGTTTAAAAGATTCTCGTATAAAATACTTCGTAAAAACAAATGGAGGTTTAGCAGATGCGCGAAATTTTGGAATTGAGAAGGCTAGCGGAAGATATTTAACATTTCTTGATAGTGATGATTATGTTGAAAAAGAAATGTACGATCTTTTAATTAAAAATTTAATTCGGTATAATGCTCAAATTGCATGTTGCATGATTAACATGAAATTTTCAGATTATATTACAGTAAAAAACAAGGTTCAGGGTATTAGAACATTTAGTGCCTATGAAGCAATAAAAGATGTACTAAATCAAGGCGGAACTATTGATTATGCAGCATGGAATAAAGTATATGTAGCAGATTTATTTTCCGATATAAGGTTTCCAAAAGGAAAGATATATGAAGATATGCATATAATGCCGAAACTTTTTTCAAGGTGTGAACGAATTGTACAAATCGATAAGCCATTATATTATTATAGGCAAAGAGAAAAAAGTATAACAAGTTCTCCATTTTCGGGAAAGAATCTTGATATTATTAGTGCGTATGAAAATATTCTAAAGTTTTTAAATGCATATAATGATTCTTTATATCAAATTGCATTAAAAGAATTCACAATTGCAAAATTTGACTTAATATATAAGTATTTAGCTAGTGGTGTAAATGATTATTACTCAGATATAAATCAAATAAGAAAAACCATAAGTTATTCAGAATTATGGAAGATACATGATAGAAAAAGTTTTTATAAATATGTTGTTTTGAAAATTGCCCCATTAAAACTATCTAAGGCAGTTATTTCGAAAGGAAAATAGAAAGAAGGAATTAAATGAAAATATGCATAATTCCACCACAGAATCTTCCGGTACCAGCTGTCAAAGGCGGAGCGGTTGAAGGGCTAATTGATTTATTAATAGAGGAGAACGAAAGTCAGAAAAAGATGGATATAACAGTTATATCTATTTATGATAAAGAAGCTAAAGAAAAATCAAAAAGTTTTATACATACAAAATTTATATATATAAGATATTTAAAAATTTTAGATAAGATATTTTATATTTTAGACTCAGTTCTACGTAAATATTTAAAGTATGATAAAGCTGTTTTTTTATACACTTTAATTATTCAAAAAAAATTGAAAAAACATAATTTTGATTTTATTATTATTGAGAGTGCTGACCCTAGATTAACACTAAATTCAAAAAGAAATAAAACAATTGGTCATATCCATGGACATATGCATGGAACAGAATTAATGAAAAGTAGGTTTTGTAAGTTCATAGCTATTAGTAATTATATTAAACATGAATTTTTGCAGAATTCCGATATTTTAGATCAAGATGTAATTGTGTTAAAAAATGCTATAGATCTTAATAAGTATCAAACAGAATTGACACTGGAAGCAGCGAAGCAGAGAATTTCAATTAATGAAAATAACAAAATGATATTGTTTGTGGGGAGAATCATACCAGAAAAAGGGATAAAAGAATTAATTATGGCGTTTAAAATGATTAAAACTCCAAATTATAGATTAGTAGTTATTGGTAGTTCTAATTTTGGTTCAAAAGAAGTTACAGAATTTGAAAATGAAATTTTTAACTTGATTTCTTCTGATAATAGAATTGTATATAAAGGTTTTGTACAGAATGACCAATTAAGTCTTTATTATAAAGCTGCAGATGTGTGTGTAATGCCATCAAGATGGGAAGAACCCGCAGGATTGGTAGCTTTAGAATCTTTAGCTGCAGGAAAACATTTGATCATTACAAAAACAGGTGGAATTCCTGAATATGTTGGAAATGAAGAAGTAATTTTTATAGAGAATAATGAAAACTTTGTCAGTAATCTTTCGAATTCAATTTCTACATTATTATCTAATGATAATTTGACGATAAATGAAAAAGGATTACAAAAAGTTAAAGATTTTTCAAAGGAAATTTATTACGAAAATTATTTTAATATTTTGAATAAACTAAAAAGAGAATTGATTGAAGGTGAATTATGGCAAAATTAGAAAATTCAAATGTAATGAATGTTGCAAAAAATGGTTTTTTTAGTGCTGCTTACCAATTAAGCATGATGCTCATAAACCTGGTTACGCGTTCATTTTTTTTGCAGTATTTTGGAGTCGAAATCTTAGGTATCAATAGCACATTTACTTCGATATTAAATACATTATCATTAGCGGAAATGGGCTTTCAAACAGCAATTATATTTCATTTATTTGAACCATTAGAAAATAAAAAATATGAAAAAATAAATGAAATAATGAATATATATAGGATTGTATATAATTTTATTGCTTTATTTATATTGATTGCATCAATATGTATTTTGCCTTTGTTACCAAATATACTAAATAATGTTACCGTTAATTTTGAAATTTACTTTTTTTTCTTGCTTCAATCACTAAATACTGTATTTAGTTATATATGTTCCTATAAGAGAACTTTGCTTTTTGCAGATAAAAAAGATTATGTTTGCAAGATTATTGATACATTTATTAATTTGTTATTTAGTATCCTAAGAATATTTTCTATTTTTTTGTTTACTGATTATACCTTATATCTATTATTATTTATTCTTCAAACCATTTTAAGTAATATCCTTGTTCATTCATATTGTAGAAGAAACTATAGTTTTTTAATAAAGAAATCAATTAATTTACAACTTTTCAAAAAAATTTTTGTTAGTGTTAAAGATGTTTTTGCTGCGAAAATTTCTAACTATGTTTATTCATCAACTGATAATATAATTATATCATCAATGGTTGGGGCTACTGCAGTTGGATATCTAGTGAATTACACAACAATTATTTTACAGTTAAAATCTTTAATCTCATTATTACTAAATCCAATTATTCCTATAATAGGTAGATCTTTAGTCAACAATAAAGATGAAATAAAAACTGAGCAGCAGTTCAGAACAATAACTTTTTTTAGATTTATACTAACATTAATCATTGTTTTGCCTTGTGCGGTCTTATTAAACATGTTTATTAAAATTTGGATAGGTCCAAATTTTATTTTAGAAGATTTCACAATCCTTTTGCTTATAATTGATTTTTATATCAGTATTATTTATGCACCATGTTATGAATACCTTAATGCTGGAGGATACTTTAAAATAGAAAAAAAAGCAATGCTTATAGCTGCAATATTAAATATTGTTCTGTCAATTGCTTTTACATTTTATATAGGATTGAATGGTGTTTTAGTAGGAACAGTTATTACTCAGATTTTTTTGTGGCTATATAGGAGTGCATTGTTATATGAGAATTGTTTTAATAAAATAAGAAAAGTATTTGTTTTATATTGGAAAGAACAGTTGTTCTATATAATGTTTTTTTTAGTATTATGTTTAATTCTTTCTTATCTGTGCGGAATTATATGTATAGAAAATCAAGTACTGAATTTTGTTGTTTGTGGATTTCTTTGTGAAATTTTAACATTAATTCTTTTTATAGTATTTTTTTGTAAATCAGAATATTCAGTATCTTTAAAAAGTGTTATTACTTCACTATTTTTAAAGAAATAAAATGAATTATATAGTTTTTATCAATATTTAAAAAAGGAGGTAAATGTATGGAAGATAAAAAATATCAGATATGCTCTTGTTGTGTGATGGATACATCTGATGATGATATCAGTTTTGATGAAAACGGTGTTTGTATGCGCTGCAAAGAATATAAGGAAAGAATACTTCCAAAATGGAATTATGGTAAGGGTCATGAAGAAGAATTAGCTTCACTAATTTCTGAAATAAAAAAAAGTGGAAAGAATAAAGAATATGATTGTATTCTTGGTTTGAGTGGAGGTTTAGATAGTTCTTATATGCTTCATTTGGCTGTAAAAGAGTGGGGACTTAGACCATTTGTTTTCCATATTGATGCTGGTTGGAATTTACCAGTAGCAGAGAGAAATATTAAACGAATAACTGATAAGCTTGGGGTAAAACTTCATATCGAAAAAATGGATTGGGATGAGATGCGTGAAATGCAATTAGCTTGGTTCCGAACAGGTTTAGAAATGTTAGATGCACCCCAAGATCATGCGTTTATTGCTCTAATTGATAAATACTCAAAAAAATTAGGAGTAAAGTTTATTTTAAACGGTTACAATATTTCTACTGAAATAATTGCTGATCCAGCCTCTTGGGAAAAAGGATCTGGACCAACTGGAGATGGTACTTACATGAAAGATGTGATAAAAAAGTATTGCGCAATCCCAATAAAAAATTATACATTTACAAGTGGCATTAAACATAAAGTTTTACTTCCATATTTATATGGAGTAAAAACTGTTAAGCCTTTAAATCTAGTACCTGTTAGTCGCCAGCAAATGATAGAGGTTTTATGTAAAGAATACGAATATGAGCCTTATGGGCAAAAGCATTTTGAAGATTTAATTACAAAATTTTTAGAAGGTTGGTGGTCTCCTACAAAATTCGGACATGACATAAGACGAGCTCAATTATCAAGTTTAGTTTTAACTGGTCAAATGACAAGAGATGAAGCACTCAAAATTTTAGAGCAACCACCTCTATCAGAAGAAGAAAGTAAAGAACTTTTTAAAGAAGTTGCAAAGAGGCTTGAAATTACTGAAGAAGAATTAATGGGATTCTATAAACTTCCAAAATGTACGGATAATTTTAAAAGTCAAGAAAAATTATATAATTTTGGAATTCGACTATTTGAATGGCTTGGTTTTGAAAAACGGATAAGAAAATAATTAAATTGTATAAAGTTAAAGTGAAGAATTACATACTTTTGTACTTCGGTTTGAATTATGAAATGATGAATATGCTTATATTTGCAAATGGTGTATTTATTAATAAAAATTTTTTTCATTTAATCATTTAAAAATAAATTGCTAGAAATTTTATTGATATTTATCTTTATTTTTAGATGTTTTTTTATTTTGTATGCATATTTTATGGTATATATTATTGTTGTATTATAAAAAATAATTTTGGTTTTCTATGCAATTTTTCCTATTTTGTTATACTAGTGTCAGAAATCATGTTTGATGTTGTCAGTACTACTGAATTATAAAATTTATTCAAATAAGTTTTATTTTAATTCCTCAAACGACTTTATAAATTTATCATTCTATTCGATTTTATTCATAAGATATGAAATGTAAATTCTAAGAAATATTGTTAAATAAAACATAGAATAGATGTATTTTATATAAACTTTAAAGTATTTATCGATAGATGCTTCAAATTAATTAGGAATTACATGAAATTGAGAAAAAAATAAAAAAGTAGGTGATTGACGTGAAGATTTTATTAATAGATGTTGATTGCAAAAATAGTAGTACGGGAAATATTGTGTTTAATTTGTATAAACATATAAATTCTTTAGGAGATGAAGCTTCAATTTGTTATGGTAGAGGTGAATTGATTAAAGATAAAAATGTTTATAAATTTGGAATTGATGTCGAAACTTATATACATGCTTTTTTAACAAGAGTGACTGGCTATACAGGGTGTTATTCTTTTTTTTCCACTAGAAGACTAATTAGATATATAGAAGAATTTAATCCTGATTTAGTTCATATACATGAATTGCATGCTTATTTTGTAAATATTAAACCATTACTCAATTATCTTAAGAGAAAAAAAATTAAAACCGTAATGACGCTACATTGTGAGTTTGCTTATACTGGAAAATGCGGTCATTCTCTAGAATGTGATCAATGGAAAACGCAGTGTGAAAAATGCCCACATTTAAGGGATTATATATCAACAAAATGGTTTGATCATACTAATTATATGTTTAATCAGAAGAAACGACTATTCTATGATTTTGAAGAATTAATTATAGTTACACCCTCTATTTGGCTTTTATCACGTGCAAAAGAATCATTTCTTAAAAATCATGTTATACAAATTATTAATAATGGAATTGATATTAATGTTTTTACACCAGTGGAGTCGCAAGATTTAAGAGAGAAACTTGAGATTACTGATGATGAGAAAGTTGTGTTAGCTTTAGCACCTAATATTATGAGTAGAGAGAAAGGTGGTCAGTTTGTAGAAAAAATTGCTGATCTTTTATCAGAAGAAAATATTAGGTTTTTATATGTAGGAACAGATGATAAAGAGATTGTTAAACGGAATAATAATATTTTTATTGGCAAAATTAAGGATAATAATCTTTTGGCAAAGTTTTATTCATTAGCAGATTTGTTCGTTATTTGTAGTGAGAGAGAAAATTATCCAACAACTTGTTTAGAAGCACAAGCTTGTGGAACTCCAGTTTATGGATTTAATACAGGAGGAATTGTGGAAACGTGTTTAGACAGCAGTAATTTGGTTAAGTATGGTGATATTATATCTTTAGCTGATAGAATAAAAGAAGCTGATAAAAAAAATAAAGAGTCAATAGTCAAATTATCAACAGCTGCTAGGGATCATTTTGATAACTATGTTTTTTTGGAAAAATACTATAGACTTTACAAAGATTTTTTAAGTATTAAAATTAGGACATGAGAGAGATATATGGAAGTTTTTATTGTTTTATTTGTAGGTTTGGTTTGTCTTGCCATTGTTTATAGATTTAAAAAAAGTCTATATAATGCACCAGGAATTTATGTTTTGATGTGGACATGTTGTCTTGGACTGTCAACTTTAGGATTAGCGGGACTAAACAGACCATCGTCTATAGTTGTATCATTAGGATGTTTCTCAATGATTATTTTTACTTTTACAGGATTACTAAATACAAGATTGATCACGATTAGAGGTAAAACTGCATACAAAAACAGAGTAAATGAATATGAACCTCTAACTAATAATTTGACTTTATATCTTTTGAATATAATAGCGTATATGTTTAGTTTTCCATATTTACTTAAGGCACTTGAACTTATTCAAAGTGTAGGTATGTATGGTCTTCGAGATGTTGCTTTTGCGTCTTCTGAATATGCTAGTACAAATGTTTTAATTATTTTTCAAACACTTATTGGTCCATTATTTGTTGTTACTATGTTATTGACAGCAATTGATTTAAGTCGGAAATTTTTTGTTAAAAAAGCTTTGATTATAACAATTTTTGACGTTGTTTTATATACAGTTCTTTTTGGCGGAAGATATATGCTTTTTCAGTTGTTAATTTTCTTCTTGTTTTCTATGTATGATGGTTATGGAGGACAACTGAAACGATTTATAAATAATCATAAAAAGTTAATTGTATTTGTCTTAATAATAGTTTTGATCATGACTATTATTACTGAATTCAGAACTTCACGAGGATTTTTTGAAAGTATATATATATATTTTTGTGGTTCTTTTTCATATTTATCATATTTAATAGAAAACCAAATTGGAACAAATTTATATTTGTTTGGTAAAACACAAATGGGATTTATATATAATTTCTGTTATTTAATTATTTCTTTTTTAACAAATATAAATTATGAAGGCTCAAATCAAATTATAACCCAGCTAACGCAATATACAGTTAAAATTGGAGATGGAATTTCTTACAATTCACTTGGTACGATACTTCATGATTTTATTGCTGATTATGGTATATATGGGTCATTGATAGGAATATTCATTTTTGGATATGCTTGTAGGTATATTGAAAATGCAAAAAATAAAACGGGAAGAAGCATCTATTATGCTTTGAACATATACCTTTTATATTCAACAATAAATAGTGTCTTGGGTTATACGTTTAGAGGCCCAGGAGCACTTATGATTATTTTGTACATATTTTTATTTTGTAGGAGAAAAAAATAAATGCAATTATCAATAATAGTTACAGCTTATAATTCAGAAGAAACTATAGCATATACGCTACAATCAATAAAATGTCAAATGCGAGATGACATAGAAGTTTTGATAATTAACGATGGATCAACAGATTCTACCGAAAAAAAAATAGAAGAAAATTTATGGCAGGGCGCGTCATACTATGCCATCAAAAACAATGGAGTATCAAATGCTAGAAATTTTGGACTTATTCTTGCAAAAGGTAAATATATTTGGTTTATTGATTCAGACGATTTTATTGAAGAAAGAGCAATTGAGAACGTAATTAATTTACTGAAACATAATTCTCAAGATGTTATTATGTCAAATTATATTATAATAAAAGAGGATGTTAAAGAACGTGTAAAATTGTTTGATGAAAAAGAAAAAATATATAATTCTCATGATGAGATTGGTTTATGCTGTGAATACTTATTAGATAAATCAAAATTTGAAAATGCAATATGGAAAAATATATATAAGCGAGAGTTTCTCATAAAAAATAATCTTTATTTTGATACTAAGTTATTTATGAATGAAGATGGGAATTGGTTATTTGAGGTATTGATAAATGCAAATTCCTTGCTAACAACCTCATATTATATATATATATATAATATGAGTAGTCCTACTTCAATCACGAAAAAGAAACAAACACTGGCTTCATACAAATGCAGTAACTATGTTTATACAAGGTGGTATTTAGCTTTTGATTCAGCATTTAGTAGTAAGAAAATTAATGAAAAATTGAAGAAAAAAATGTCAAATGGCTATGCAAATTCATCAAGTTCTATTTTGTCATTGAAAAAAAAAGAAAAGGTGGAAGCTATAGAAATATTTTTGGCTAATATAAAAGTAGTTAATGATGCAAACAATTTATATGGTAGAATTTTAAAAATTGGTAGAGTAGTGGGGTATCGCACTTCACTGAGATTGGCATATATAGTATATAAATTTGCGAGGTTTGTAAAAAAATGAAGAAAATACGTAATATTTCAACTAATATTATTGCAAATATAGGATTACAAATAACCACCATTTTATGTGGTCTTATTATTCCACGTTTAATTATTACTACTTATGGTTCTGAAATAAATGGAATGATCACATCAATTACACAGTTTTTAGGATATATAACTCTATTAGAAGCAGGAATGGGAAGTGTTGTAAAAGCAGCCCTCTATAAACCCTTAGCGAATAGAGACTCAACTGCGGTAAGTGGTATAGTACAAGCCACAAACAACTTTTTTAGAAGAATTGCATACATATTTGTTATTTATTTAATAGTACTAGCTATATTCTATCAAAATATAGCGCATACGAATTTTGATTTTATGTTTTCATTTTCATTAGTTCTTATTTTAGGTATAAGTACCTTTATTCAGTACTATTTTGGCATTACATATCAAATATTATTACAAGCTGATCAAAAAATATGGTTAACTTCAGGTCTTCAAATTCTTACACTTGTTATTAATACTATCTTTACTTTTGTATTAATAAAATTACATTGTTCAATACATCTAGTTAAAATTACAACTGCTTTTATTTTTGCTATACGTCCGATTGTATATAGCATATATGTAAAGAAATACAAGTTAAATAATAAAACTAAAAAAGATAATTATTCAATTAGTCAAATATGGGATGGATTAGGACATCATTTAGCATATTTTATTCATACTAATACAGATATAGCGTTGTTAACAATTTTTTGTGGGGTTAAGGAAGTATCAGTATATTCAGTTTTTTTTATGGTTGTAAATGGAGTAAAGTCATTGGTTAATTCTGTAGCAACTGCGATTGAACCATTTTTTGGAGAGCTTTTGGTGGCAAGTGATAAAAAAAAGGTTGAAAAAGCTTTTAATTTGTATGAATCTTTGAATATATTATTAATAGCAATAGTATTTACGTCGACAGCAGTTTTGATACAACCATTTGTGTCGGTATATACATCAGGTATATCTGATGCAAATTATTGTCGCCCTATATTTGGAATTCTAATTACGGCTGCTGAAGCTGCTTATAGTTTGAGAAATCCTTATAGTAGCATTATTTTTGCTTCTGGTCATTTTAAACAGACAAGAAATGGGGCTTTTATTGAAGCAATTATTAATATTGTAATATCCTTAGTCTTAGTAAAACCACTTGGAATTATTGGAGTTGCGATAGGTACTTTTATTTCCATGTTATTAAGAAGTTTTCAATATATTTGGTATTTAAAAAATAATATTTTATATCGTAGAGTACTTGTTTCTGTAAAAAAAATGGTTATTATGAGTCTTGCTATCGTATTATCAGTTGTTCTTTCGATGCATATAGATTTTGCAGTATTTAATTACTTTCAATGGATATTGCTAGCAATAATGAGATTTGGAATAATTTCATTAACAACATTTGTAATTTATGGATTAGCATATCGTAGACAATTAAAATATATTATTATTTTAATAAAAGAAAGGAGATAAAACAGCTTGAATGCTGCTGTGCATGTAATGATAAGTAGAAAAAATATAGAACCTTATGAGCAAAAACAATTATTACTGGAATTATTGAATGAATTTGATTCCTTTTGTAGAAACGTGGGTATAAAATACTATTTAATAGGAGGAACTTTGCTAGGAGCAATCAGACATAAAGGGTTTATTCCTTGGGATGATGATATAGATGTATGTATGATGAGAAAAGATTATGAGCGATTATTAGATATTTATAAACCATCACAGAATAAATTCAAATTAATGAGTATGAAAAATAATACCAAGTACTACTATCCATTTGCCAAACTAGTTAACGATGATACTATTTTAGTCGAAGAAGGACAAGAAAAAAATCCTCTAGGTGTATATTTAGATATTTTTCCAATAGATAATTGTCCAGGAAGCACTTATCAAGAGGCCTGCAAAAATGTGAGTCAAATGAATATATATCGGTGGTTAAGAAATTTTAAAATTATAAGTTTTAATGATTCAAGAGAATGGTATAAGAACATGGTCCTTGCAATCGGAAAATTAATTTCATTTCCTTTATCTAGAAGAAAAATATCAGAATTGATAGAAAAAAAAGCAACTAAGAATATTGAAAAAGATTGCCAATATGTAGGAGAACTTGTCAATACAGCATATGGATTCGGAGAAGTTTATGATAAGTGCCATTTTGAGGAGGGCGTAGAAGTAGAATTTGAAGGTGGAAAATACATTGCTCCAAAAGATTATGATTTCATCTTGACATCAATGTATCACGATTATATGCAATTACCACCTATTGAAAAGCGATTTTCAAATCATAATTCAAGATGTTGGTATAAAAGTAAATAATATGATTAACTACTTAAAAGTAATGCAAATATCATTAAATGACAAATTATTATTCATACATCAAAAATATATTTGGAGTATTGATTATTGGATTTCATTAAGTATTGATATCTAATTGTGTGTTGTAATTTTATAAACGATATACGAGCGATACTGTTGAGATAATAAAAATTCAAAATTCGACTTGATATTAGAAAAGGTTAGCTTAAAAATATGGTAATTGTGGAGGTCTATTATGAATTTATATACGAATAATAAATATATGGAAGATCTTTTTTTGGTCGCAAATGAGAAACTTCCGTGGGAGAAGCTTGAAGGTAAGAGTTTGATGATTTCTGGAGCAACAGGTTTGATAGGAAGCTTTTTGATTGATGTTATCTTAGAGAAAAATAAGATTGACAATTTGAATTGCAAAATATATGCATTAGGTCGTAATGAAAAAAAAGCACGAGAAAGATTTTTCAGATTTTATAAAGATGAAAATTTTAATTTTATATCATATGACGTAAAAAAACCATTATTAAAAAAAGATTTAGGATCCGTTGATTATATTTTACATTTAGCATCAAATACACATCCATTACTTTATTCAACAGATCCAATTGGGACTATAGCTACAAATATAATAGGTTTGCAGAATATGTTAACTTTTGCAGTCGAACATAATGTGGCAAGATTTGTATTTGCATCTTCAAATGAAATATATGGTGAAAATCGGGGAGATGTTGAATTGTTTAAAGAGGATTATTGTGGATACATTAATTGTAATACACTTAGAGCTGGATATCCAGAAAGCAAAAGATGTGGAGAAGCATTGTGTCAAGCTTATATTTTCCAAAAAGGACTTGATATAATAATAGCGCGTTTAACACGTTCATATGGACCAACAATGATAATGTCTGATACTAAAGCGGTAAGTCAATTTATTAAAAAGGGAATGTCTAACGAAGATATTATATTAAAATCTGATGGAACACAATTTTTTAGTTATACATATATGGCGGATGCAGTAAGTGGGTTATTATGGGCTTTATTAGCAGGTACATGTGGTGAAGCTTATAATATTGCGGATGTATCTGGCGATATCATGCTAAAAGATTTAGCACAAATTATTGCTAATAAAATAGGGAAAAATGTAATATTTGAATTACCAGATGTTATTGAAGCTGCCGGATATAGTAAAGCAACAAAAGCCAGGCTTTGTGGGGAAAAATTAAAGAAATTAGGTTGGAAATCTAAATATGATATTAAAACTGGTATTGAGAGAACGCTTGACATATTAAAAGAATTAGAAAGATAATATATTGTATAGCAATTATGAAATACACATATTGCAAGGAGAATCCTAATATGAAAAATTATGTGATATTATTAGCTGGAGGCGTTGGATCAAGAATGGGTGCAAGTATTCCAAAACAATTTTTAAAAGTTGCAGATAAACCCATTATTGCCTATTCAATTGAAAACTTTCAGAAAAATGAAAAAATTGATAACATTTTAATTGTTTGCATTAAAGAATGGATTGGTTATTTAAAAGAAGTAGTAAAAAAGTATAACTTTTCAAAAGTCAAATGGATAATAGAAGGCGGTAATACAGGACACGACTCTATCCGTAATGGTTTTTTCTTTTTGAAAGATAAAATTTTACCATCAGATTATGTGATTGTTCACGATGCTGTGAGACCTATTTTACCTCAGATGGCGATAAATGAGGTGTTACGAGTAGCACATGAAAAAGGTAATGCTTCTTCATCCATAGTTTGCCATCCACCGATAGTTTATACGGATGACTTTGTGTCTGGAATAACTGATATTGACAGAGATCATGTAATATTAACGGCTTCTCCTCAAGCATACAAAATGTCGATAGCTTTAAAATGTTATGAAAAAGCAGAGAATGAGAATAAGCATAATTTTACATTTACAAGTTCATTACTAATTCATTATGGTGAAAGAATATATTTTGCAAAAGGAACAACGTGTAATATAAAAATAACTCGTAAGGAAGACTTGGCTTTGTTTGAAGCATTACTTAAAATTCCAGAAGAGTTATTATATACGTAAAAAATTATATGGGAAAGGAGACTTTTTTTTGAATTGTTCAGAATTTTTAGTTGATTTTTTAATAGAGCATGGAGTAACAGACATATTTGGTTATGCAGGAGGTTATATAGTTCCATTTATGGATGCTTTATATAAGAGAAGGGAAGAAATAAGGATACACGTTTGTTATAATGAGCAGGGATGTGCCTTAGCTGCTGTTGGATATGCAAGAGCTAGTGGAAAACTAGGGGTATATTTTACAACATCTGGTCCAGGAGCAGTAAATGGATTAAGTGGACTGGCAGATGCTTGGTTTGATAGCTTTCCTGTGATGGGGATATGTGGGAATGTTCCAACTAATGAAATGAAAGGATTTTCTGGTATTAGACAGAATGGTTTTCAAGAAATGGATCTTGTATCAATGACAAGAAATATTTCAAAATATTCTGTTACAGTTAATACAGCCAAAGGCTTTCAGGAAATTTTGAAAAGAGCATATAATATGGCAACACTCGGTAGAAAAGGAGGCGTTATAATTGATTTTCCGCTCGACATACAACAAGCCAGTATTATTGTTAGGTAATGGAGTTCGATCTGCAGATGCAATAGATATGGTTTATGAATTTATTGATAAAACTAATATTCCAGTATTAACTACATTAAATGGTGTTGATCTTGCTCAGGATAACATACATATAGGATTTATTGGTACGCATGGAAATCGTGTAGCAAATATGATATTAAATCAGTGTGATTTACTCATTTCCATTGGCGCTAGATTAGGTATTAGGCAAGTGGGAAGAGACTCTAGCGGCTTTGCACCTAAAGCTGAATTGATTCGTGTTGATATAGATGAATACGAATTAAGTAGAGATATTAAACCGAACGAAAAGAAATATCACACCGATGCACGTGATTTTATGAGAATACTTTTGAATGAGAAAGTACAAGATTATTCTAGTTGGAAGAATCAATGTCTAGAAGCAAAAGAATTTTTAAAGAAATATGATCTTCAACCTGGTAATATTGCTATACAGAAGATTTCTGATTATTTGCCAGAAAATGCTATTGTGACTGTTGATGTAGGTATGAATCAATGTTGGGCAGCTCAAAGTCTTCATTTGAAAGGCCGATATGGTCGTATTCTCATTGGTGGAGGTTTTGGAGCAATGGGTTGTGGATTACCATATGCTATTGGTTCTTCGATATGCAGAAATAATGAGAATGTATATTGCATATGTGGAGATGGTGGGTTTCAGATGAATATACAAGAACTTGAAACTATAAGGAGGGAATCTTTACCTATTAAAATATTTATATTAAATAATAGAGTTCTTGGAAAAATTAGCGAAACACAACATTTCTATCATGAAGATAGATTTGCTGCAACAGCCATTAGTGGCGGATATACTGTTCCAGATTTTTGTAAGATTTCAGAAGCGTATGGTATAAAAGCAGCTAGAATTAATTCAA
>CAWVDV010000139.1:0-7664 GCA_963928115.1 Bacillota bacterium
ATACTATTTTTAATGCAATTTTTTTTAATTCATTGTTGTTTTTATAAGAATTAATAGTATTATAAATATCATTTTCATCTACTACACAAATATTATAATTATATTTTTTTAGTAAATTAAAATATTTTTCAGAAGAGTTGACTGGGAAACCACACTTATAAATCACCGAATTAAATTTAGTAAGTTTTAATTTTAGCACTGATGACATTAGTCTTGCATCATCATCTAAAAAAATATAAAATATACCAACTTTAAATAGATATATTTTGTTTGGATTTTCGATTTTTAGTGAAATATATTTTTTATATAATTTACTCACTTTTTCACTTCCTTTCGATGAGATAAAAATATTATATCTTAAATAGAAATAAAAAATAACCACTAGAAATAGTCGAAAAAATAAATAAGTAATAGTGATTATATAAGATAATTATAAGTTATACAATTAAGCTAAAAGGTGGAATAAAAATGACATGTTTTAGCAAGTTTTATAAGAAAGAAAAATTAGTTAGCAGAACTTTAGATATTGATGAAGAATTGTATATTGAATTGGAAAGACTTTCAAATGAAGTATATGATGCATCTATTAGTAAGTTAGTGAATGCTGCAATTGAGAATTTAATAGAAACAGAGAATGTTAAAATTTATAAAAGAAAAAAAGCATCATATGTTTCACGTTCTTTTTTGATTAGGTGTAGCTTTTTAGAGGGATTATATCAATTGAAGAAAAAATATAGGATACCTATATATTTATTAGTCAATATAGCTATAAGAAATGTATTAATAGAGGAAAGAGAAATAAAAAAATGTATAAAACAATAGAATTTACTATAAAAAAATGATATAATGCAAAATGAAAGGAGAAAGCCAATGTCTGATTTTGTGCATTTACATATACATAGTGAATTCAGTTTATTAGATGGAGCAAATAGAATAAAAGATTTGCCTGTAAGAGCAAAAGAATTAGGAATGGATGCAATTGCTTTAACAGACCATGGAGTTATGTATGGAGCAATTGATTTTTATAAAGCATGTAAAAAAGAAGGTGTAAAGCCAATTATAGGTTGTGAAGTTTATGTTGCACCTCGTTCAAGATTTGATAAAGAACCTAATATTGATAATAAATATAATCATTTAATATTACTTGCTAAAAATAATCAAGGATATAAAAATTTGAGCAAATTAGTATCTTTAGGATTTGTAGATGGATATTACTATAAACCACGTATAGATTTAGAAATACTAGAAAAATATCATGAAGGATTAATTTGTTTAAGTGCTTGTTTAGCAGGAGCAGTAAACCAAGCTTTGTTAAATGGTGAACAAGAAAAAGCAGAAGAAGTAGCTTTATGGCATAAAAGAGTTTTTGGAGATGACTATTATATAGAAATCCAAAACAACGGAATAAAGGAGCAAGTATTAGCAAACCAAAAATTAGTACAACTTGCAAGAAAATTAGATATACCATTAGTTGCAACAAATGATGCACATTATTTAAAAAGAGAAGACGCATATAATCATGAAGTTTTACTTTGTATACAAACAGGTAAAAGAATGAGTGATATAGATAGAATGAGATTTGACACAGATGAATTATATGTAAAATCTCCTGAAGAAATGATAGAGTATTTTAAAGCATTTCCAGACGCTATAGAAAATACAGTAAAAATTGCAGAACAATGTAATGTAGAATTTGAATTTGGACATACAATCTTGCCAAATTATGATGTGCCAGAAGAATTTCCAACTCATTTTGATTATTTCAAAAAGTTGTGTGATGATGGTATAAAGAAAAGGTATGGAGAAAATCCAAGTAAAGAAATTTTAGATAGAGCAGATTATGAAATAGGTGTTATAAAAAAGATGGGATATGTAGACTATTTCTTAATTGTGTGGGATTTCATCCATTATGCAAAAACTAATAATATTCCAGTAGGACCACGGTCGTGGTTCTGGTGCAGGTTCAATTATTGCCTATGCAATAGAAATTACTGATATTGACCCAATGAAATATGGATTACTTTTTGAGAGATTTTTAAATCCAGAAAGAATTAGTATGCCAGATTTTGATGTTGACTTTTGCTATGAACATAGACAAGATGTTATAGATTATGTTGCAAATAAATATGGACATGACCATGTATCACAGATTATAACATTTGGAACAATGTCTGCAAGAATGGTAATAAGAGACGTTTCAAGAGTTTTAGATGTACCATATGCTGAAGCAGATAAATTAGCTAAAATGATACCAAATGAATTACATATTACAATAAAGAAGGCATTAGAACAAAACAAAGAATTAGCAGATTTATATGAAACAGATGAAACAGTAAAAAAAGTATTAGATATAGCAATGGGATTAGAAGGTATGCCAAGACAGGCATCAACACATGCTTGTGGAATAGTTATAACAAAAGAGCCAGTTGACACATATGTACCTTTATATGTCCGTGATGGTCAAATTTCAACACAATATATAATGACAACCTTAGAAGAACTAGGACTTTTGAAAATGGACTTCTTAGGACTAAGAACCTTAACAGTTATACAAGATACCATCGACTTAGTAAAAGAAAATAGAGGAATAGATGTAGAATTTGATAAAGAAATGGCAGACCCTAAAGTATATAAATTATGGCAGGAAGGAAAATCATGTGGTATATTCCAATTTGAGTCACAAGGAATGACAAACTTCATGAAAGAATTGAAACCAGACTGCTTAGAAGATTTAATAGCAGGTGTTTCATTATATAGACCAGGGCCAATGGACCAAATACCAAGATATATTAGAGGAAAACAACATCCAGGGCATAATGAATATACACATCCAAGTCTAGAGCCAATTCTTAATGTTACATATGGATGTATGGTATATCAAGAACAAGTTATGCAAATAGTACGTGACTTAGCAGGGTACTCTTTAGGAAGAGCAGATTTAGTAAGAAGAGCCATGGGAAAGAAAAAGCTTGATGTAATGGCAAAAGAAAGAGAAGTCTTTATAAATGGACAAGTAGATGAAAATGGGAATGTGTTAGTTGCAGGATGTGTTAGAAATGGAATAGATGCAGAATCTGCAAACAAAATATTTGACGAAATGGCTGAATTTGCAAAATATGCATTTAATAAATCACATGCTGCATGTTATGCGGTAGTAGCATATAGAACAGCATACTTAAAAGCATATTACCCAGCAGAATTTATGGCAGCAACATTAAATAGCTTCTTAGGAAATCTTGACAAAATACCACAATACATAGATGAATGTAAATCACTTGGAATACAAATATTAAAACCAGAAATAAACAAAAGTAGCACAAAATTTACTGTTGAAGGTAATCTTGCGATTCGTTTTGGAATGGGAAGCATCAAAAATGTTGGAAAAGCACCAGTAGATAGCATTGTAGAAGAAAGAGAAAAACATGGAGAGTACAAAAACTTTATAGATTTTTGTGAGAGAATTGCAGATGAAGGAGTAAACAAGAAGTGTATAGAAAGTTTGATAAAAGCTGGTGCTTTTGATGAATTTGAACAAACAAGAAGTACATTACTTGCTTCATTTGAAGGTATAATGGACACTATTCAAAGTGGTAAGAAAAAAGGAATGTCTGGTCAAGTTTCAATGTTTGACTTAGGAACAGAAGAAGAAAAAGAAGAAATGAATGAAATGAAATACAAATTTGAAGAACATGAGGAATTACCAAAAAAAGATTTATTATCACTTGAAAAGGAAATGTTAGGAATTTATATTTCAGGACATCCCTTAGAAAAATTAAGAAGTGAAATAGAAAGGCAAACTAATATTAATACAATAGAATTAAGAAATCTTGATGAACAGATGTCAAGCAATATGTCTGATTCAGGAATGGAATTATTGAACCAAAATGCAAGTAGCAAACCTAAATATCATGATGGACAAAATGTAAAATATGCAGGAATAATAACTTCAATCAAGAAGAAATATACAAAAAATAATAAGATTATGGCATTTGTAACAATAGAAGATTTATATGGAACTGCTGAAATAATTTGCTTTGAAAATGCGTATTTGAAATCTGGAAATAGTCTTGTGGAAGAAAATATTGTAATGGTTGATGGTAGATTAAGTATTAGAGAAGATGATACAACTACAATTATTGCAAATGATATAAAGGATTTCGGAGAGCAAAAACAAAAAGCATTAATTTTAAATATTACAGATTCTGACGAAAGTGAAAAGGATAAGTTAAGAGGTGCTATTAAATATTTTAATGGCGATAAAAATAATATTAATGTTTTTGTCAAGATTAATGAGGATGAGAGAAGTTGTGGTCAAATTTATTTGACAGACCAGATTATTGAGTTGTTTGCTGATATAATAGGAAAGCAAAATGTGGTTATAAGATAAACTAAAAATCCCCTTCAAAAGGGGATTTATTATATCCATTCACCATATTTTTTAATGTAAATTTTCTTAGCAAATAATGCAACAAAGCAATAAAGAATTGTAACTGCAAATATAAGGAATATATATTGAGCAGCTATTGGAACAAGTCCAATCATACTACCAAGAGCGGTAAATGGAACAACTAGTCCAATTATAATTAGTGAAATTGATGATATATATACTGCCTTATGTGCATTACTTTGTATAAATGGTATTTTTGATGTTCTTATAATATGCATTCCAACCAAGTTTGAAACTATACTATAGCTAAACCATATTGTTTGGAATGTTGCTGCATCTCTAACTTGGAAGAAGAACCAAAGAGAAGCAAACACTATCATATCAAATACTGAACTTACTGGTCCCATAAATAGCATAAAATGTTTTAAACTCTTTATATCTAACTTTTTAGGGTGTTGAAGAGATTCTTTATCAACATGGTCAAAAGGTAAGGTCATTTGACCAAAATCATATAGCAAACCTTCAACTAGTAATTGGATAGGTGTTTCTGGCAAGAAAGGCAATAGGGCACTTGCGATTATAACAGAAACAACTTCTCCAAAGTTAAAACTTGTTGCAAGTTTAATATATTTCATAAGATTTACAAAAGTACGTCTACCTTCAGTAACGCCATCTAATAAAACATTTAAATCTTTTTCAAGTAATATGATGTCTGCTGATTCTTTTGCAATATCAACTGCTGTATCTACTGAAACTCCAACATCGGAATTTGTTAGAGAAGGACTATCATTAATTCCGTCACCCATATATCCAACTATATTTCCTGCTTCTTTTAATAATCTAACAATTCTAGCTTTTTGTATAGGTGACAATTTAGCAAAAATATTTGTCTTTTTCAATAATCTTAAAACAGCAGTATCTGATAATTTATCTAATTTGCTTCCTAATACAATATTTTTTGAATTTATACCAACTTTATTGCAAACACATCTAGTAACTTCAGCATTGTCACCTGTTAGAACTATAACACGAATACCAGCTTTATTAAGTTTTTCAATAGATTCTTTTGCAGACTCTTTTGGAGGATCTAAGAAACCTATAAATCCTATAAGAATCATATTTTTTTCATCTTTTACATCAAAATGTTCAATACCTTCAATATCATTTTTTTGACATACTGCAACAACTCTTAGACCTTGTTCATTTAAACTTTTACTAATTTTTTTGATATTTTCTTTAATTTCCCTAGTAATTGGAGAAACTTCACCTTTGTAATCTACCTTAGTACAAATATTTAAAATTTCTTCTACGGCACCTTTTGTAATCATTTGTTTTTTATTTCCATCACTTACGATAACAGATAAACGTCTACGAGAAAAATCAAAAGGAACTTCATCAATTTTTTGATATTTTGTTTTTAAATTTTCCAAATCATTTTCTATAGCACGATTTATTACAGCTTCATCAATATTACCTTTTAAACCAGTTTGGAAATATGAATTTAGAAAAGCATGTTTTAAAGTTCTAATATCTTCATCTCCATTGATATCAAGATATTTTTCCAATACAATTTTATCTTCTGTTAAAGTACCTGTTTTGTCAGTACATAAGATATTCATTGCACCAAAGTTTTGAATGGCATCTAATTTTTTTACAATTGTTTTCTTCTTAGACATTCTAACTGCACCTTTTGAAAGGCTTGAAGATAGAATAACAGGTAAAAGTAAAGGTGTGATAGCTATAGCTATTGCAACTGCAAATGTAAATGCTGTTACAATATCATGTTTCCAAGCATTTAAAATAAATACTAAAGGAATCATTGCAAGCATAAAACGAATTAGTAATTTACTAATATTTTCGATACCTTTTTGGAATGCGGTTTTTGGCTTTCCAGTAGTTAAAGTATGAGCTATTTTTCCAAAATATGTGGAATCAGCGGTTTTAATAACTACACCTTTAGCACTTCCAGAAATTACATTTGTTCCCATAAAACAAATAGTATCTAAATCTGAAATGTTGTCGATATCTTCTAGTGAAATTTCAGAATTTACTAATTTTTTTACACTATCAGATTCACCTGTTAGAGAAGATTGTCCAACATACAAATCTTTTGCTTCAATAATTCTTAAGTCAGCAGGAATCATACTACCAGCAGAAAGTACAACAATATCTCCTAATGTTACGTGATTAATTGGAACTTGAATTTCTTTTCCATCACGGATTACGGTGGTATTTGTTGCAACCATTTGCTTTAACTCTTCAGCAGCTTTATTAGAACGATATTCCTCAAAAAAGTCTAGTAGTGTGCTTGCTGTAACTAAAATTGCAATAACAATTATATTTGCATAACTTGGAGTTTCTGCTAAATAGATGTCTGTATAAATAAGAATACAAACAATTCCAAGTAATATGCAGTTAAATGGTGAAAATAGGCTTTCTAAGAAATAGTGATACCATCTTTTAGGTTTTGCTTGTTTAATCTCATTCAAACCTAAATTATGGATTAATTCATTTGCTTTTTTAGAAGATAGTCCTTTTTCATTTACACGATATTTTTTAATAAATTCATCTTTAGGCAAAGTGCATTGTTCACCATACATTTTGCTTATATTTACTTCATCTTTTGCTGTTGCCAAAAATATCATCTCCTCTTCAGATTATAAAATTTTTTTAACATATTATAATTTTGTCTTTTAAGATTATACCACTAATTTTTATAATTGAAACATAAAAATGAAAAAAATAATAATTAATTAGTTGTAATAAAAAAATGCTAATGTTAAAATGGGATTGTTAAAGAAAAAATGAAATTATGGGATAATGTACCAAAAAATGTTAATAATATGAGAAAGGAATGATATATATGGAAAGAACTAGAGTAGCAGGAATTATATTTATGGATGGTGGAATTGCACTAATGCATAGAGTAGGAGTACTAAAAAGAAAGGATATTCAAGAATATTACACATTTCCAGGTGGAGGTTTAGAAGAAGGAGAAATTTTAGAAGAAGGAACAATAAGAGAAATAAAAGAAGAATTTGGAATAGAGGTTAAAGTAATAAAAAAATTATATGAAATGGAATCAGAAAAATTTAATCAGAAGGAATATTTTTTCCTTTGTGAATATGTATCAGGAAAATTTGGAACAGGAGAAGGACCAGAGTTTTCTAATAATCCTAAATATGTTGATAGTGGTAAATATTTGCCAGAAATAATAAAGGTAGAAGATATAAAAAATATTCCTTTACTACCACCAGAGATAAAAGAAAAATTAGTT
>CAWVDV010000140.1:0-3791 GCA_963928115.1 Bacillota bacterium
TTAGCTTCTTCTTGCTTTTCTTTTAATTTTCCTGCTTCTTCTTTTTTTAAATATTTAAACTCTATCATTACTCCTTTGTACCCTTTATTTTTATCTTTTGGTATTAATAATATATCTGGATATTTTCTTTGTACTTCCATTTCTGATTTTAATCTAAATATTTTTAAATTCATTGCAATACAGAAAAATATTAATTTTATATATTTCTCATCAAATTTGATGTAATCTCTATTTGATAAGTTTTTTAAATATTCTTTTAACATCTCAATGGCTTTATCTATTTTTCCTTCTAAGGCTATTTCTCTTGCTATTTCTGTATAATTCTCATTTATATCTACATCTATATTTCTTCTTAATATTTGTAAGAAATAGTCTGAATATATTTCTTTCATTACTTTGTTTGGTATATTTAATTTTGGATATCCTACTTCTTCATCTTCTATTGTTAAATATCCTAGGTAATATAACATTGATACTAAATCTTTTTCTGTAAATTCCATTGCTGGATTGAATTTCTGTGTTATTTCACTTACTATTCCTTCTCCTGATATGGTTTGTTCTATTACTCTTTCCCTTTCTTCTCCTTTGCATAAATCTAACATTTTTCCTAGTTTTGTATAATCGCTTGCTATATTCACATCTATTAATTGATTTGGTATTCTTTTGTTCTCTATATAATTATTTAGGAAATATAGGCACATATTTGAATTATACATCTTTTCTTTTCCATATAATGAAAATCTATATCCGTCATAATTTTCTTTCAATATTGGCAATATTTCTTCTTGTTCTTTCTCAGTTATACATTGTTCTTTCATTAAATCTATTAATTCTTTTTCTGTAAATCCCATCATTTCATTAAAATTATCGTTCTGAGTTTTGTCTGAACCTATATTAAATCCTGATGTTAAGCTATCTAGTGTTATTGGCGCTACTCCTGTTATGAATATCCTATCTATTACACTTTCTGTTCCTTCTTTTAATATTTCATACCATTTTCTTACTTTTCCATTTTTTGATACTAAATTTTTAAATTGATTTGTATTAAATCCTAACAGTTCATTTGCAAAGTGGTCATATTCATCTATTATCACATAAATTTTTTCTTCTATCTTTTGAGTTTTAAATGCTTCTATAAGGCTACTCAATAGTCCTTCTGCTGTCAATTCTGGATTAACATAGAAGTCTAATCCATATTTAGCTACAAAACCTTCTATTGCAATTGAGACTTTTTCTTTAAATCCTCTTATTGTCGTTTCTTCATTTGTTGTATCTATTCCTGAAAAATTAAATTTTAATATATGATAACTATTTTTTAGTTTTGTTGGATTTTTTCCTATATATGTGTTTCCATATAATTTTTCAAATTTTTCTACTTTTTTTAAGTCATAATAGTTCTCTAATGTACTTGTAAATAATGTTTTTCCAAATTTTCTTGGGCGTAAAAACATTATATATGGCTCTGCTATATTTTCTAATTTTTCTATATAGAAAGTTTTATCTACATAGTAGTAGTCATTTTCTGCCAGTCTTTCATAATCACTTATTCCATATGGTAACTTTTTCATCTAACCACTTCCGTTCTTTAACATTACACTTATATTTTACTATACGAAAAGCAAAATAGCAAGAATTTTTCTTGCCATTTTTGATACTCTACTTTTTTCTTTATTTTAATTAGTTGATTGTTTATTCAAATGTTGGATAGCCATCTTTTCCTAATACCCAAGTTTTCCAGTTCTTGTTTCCTTCAATATTATTATTTAATATATTGCAAAAACTTTCACTTTTTATATATGACATATCATAATCTAATATTATTTCTTCTTCTGTACAACTTCCTGTATTAATAGCTTTACTAGCTGATGAAGATAAGTAATATGCACTTTTTATAGATGTCATAACAGTTGTACGAGAATTTGAAGCTGTCAATGCTCCAACTATTCCCCCTGAATATTTTCCTTGTACTTTTCCAATTGAATAACAATTTTCTATGTTTAGGGTTATAGTTTTTGATATTAATCCCTGTATTCCTATGATTCCACCACAATAATTTTGGCTCACAATATTTCCTGTGTTATATGAATTATATATATTGAGTGTTCTATCAGTATTATAATCAACTCCAATATATTCTCCTATTATCCCTCCTGCATATCCTTCACTTCCTTCTCCGATTGTATTTTCATTAAAACAATTTATTATATTGATTATTCCACCTCTATGTTTTCCTATTATCCCTCCAGTTGAATAATTTCCTGTTGAATGAATTTTTCCTTTATTAGAACAATTATATATATCTATATCTTCTCCGTGTTCCTATAATTCCTCCACATATATAATTACCAGATATTTCTCCCTCATTATAACAACTTTCTATCTTTCCATAACCATTACTATATCCCAAAATTCCTCCTGATCCACCATAAGTAATATTAACAGATTCTATAAATATATCACCATAATTTTTACAATTTTGAATAGTTATATCTTTTACCCAAGCACATATTCCACCAACCATTGTTATCCCTTTTATATTAGCATAATTTGTACAGTTAGTTACAGTTGTTCCGTCTAGCTTCATGAGTTCCTGTTACTATACCTGCACTAATATCTGTTCCCGTAATTTCACCTGTTAGAGTTAAATCTGTTATAATTGCATTAGATGCATTAATAAATAATCCTGCTCTACCATCTCTATTTACAAAAATATTATAAATAACTTTTTCATTACCATTAAATGTTCCTGCAAAATTAGCAGTAATACCTATTGGTTTAAATCCTGTTCCTGTTGTCATTTCATTCATCAATGTGTTTCCATCGTTTGCATCTCCATTTATATCTCCAAAGTCTGTTCTTTCACTGTTTGCATATGAATATTTTGATTTAAAATTCAGATTTGTTTTTAATTCAACTGTTTTTTCACTAAAATTTGTTGATGTACTAATAATTTCTGTCAAGTTACCATTCTCTATTACAATTCCATTACCATTTACCATGTTTGAAAATGCTACTAAATCTTCAATACACCATATCTCATATGGCTGCCCTTCTTCTATGTCATCTCCATTTTCATCTTTTGTTATATCTCCTGGTGATTTATCATCTACTATCTCTTGTGGTCCTGTTACTGTTCCATCTTTATCTACTGTATAATATCTTTTGCTTTCTATAAATGCTACTTCAAATTCTTCTCCTGCATCATTTACTTCAGTTTTTCCTTCATCAGTTATTTTATCTAGCTGCTCTTGTAATTCATCTTCTACTATATTTCCTCTTTTGTTATTTCCCATTGCTTGTATTGTTGCTCTATCTACTATTTCTTTTTCTTCTCCTATTTCTGTTTGCTCTTTTGCATCATTTGCATTTCTTAGTATTCCATTTTCGCCTGTTATTGCTCCTATTGTGATACTTGCTAAGATTAATAACACCACAATTGTTACTACAAGTGCTATCATTGTTATTCCTGCATCTTTTACTTTACTTTTTGAAATTTTTGTTTCCATTTTTTTCTCCTTCTTTTGTCTCTTTTATATTTTTCATATAAAATTATATTTTTTAAGAAGGAGTTTTTTCAATGTTTATACACTTTTTTACTTGTACATTTTTTACATAATAGCTATTCTATTTTTAAATTTAATAACTAAAAAAATAGTCTCAAATTTTTTACAAATTCAAAACTATTTTTATTAATTTCTATTCTAAATTTTCTCTACATATATTTCATCATTTACTGCTACTACTGTATAACTAATTATATTTTCTAATTCTTTTATTTCTTCAAATTCCAT
>CAWVDV010000141.1:0-6841 GCA_963928115.1 Bacillota bacterium
CTATTTTAATGCAGTTAATACAGGCATTTTTACCATTATTACAGCCATTAATTGAATTGTTGCAACCTATAATTAATTTGTTTATGACACTATTACAACCCTTAATAGAACTAATTAATATGATTTTACCACCATTAATAACTTTATTTACAAATATAATTCAATTCATATTACCAGCTTTACAATCAGCATTAACAGTAGTAGCAAGTATTTTAGGAGGAGTATTCTCAAGTGCGTTTAATTCAGTTAAAGGAATTATAGAATCAGTAAAAAATACTTTTCAGAATATAATTGATTTTATAAAAAATGTATTCACAGGCAATTGGAGTGCAGCTTGGGAAAATGTAAAAAACATATTCTCAAATATCATTAGTGGATTAGGAAATATCTTTAAGATGCCTATAAATTTTATTATAGATGGAATAAATGGATTCATTAGAGGTTTAAATGGTTTAAAAATACCAGATTGGGTTCCGGGAGTAGGTGGATTGAGCCTTAACTTACCAACAATACCTCGATTAAAAGTAGGTATGGATTATGTACCAGAAGATGATTTTCCAGCTTTATTACATAAAGGTGAGGCAGTATTAACAAAAGAGGAGAACATGGAATATAGACAAGCAAAATCAAGAACAAATGATAATAATAGAAATAATATAGGCAACAACACAGAATATCTAATACAAAAATTAATAGATATTTTACTTGCATATTTTCCACAATTCAAAGAATTAATGAATAGAGAAATTGTTTTTGAAGATGGAACTGTAGCTGCTAGATTAACACCACTTGTAGATAGAAATTTATCAGATGAAGAAACAAAAAGAAGGAGGGGAAATTAATTGATAGGAGTGCAAATTGGAGAAAAACATACGTATAAAGATTGGAATTTAATTCTTACCTCAACTGACATTGATTTCCCAGATCCCAAAACAGAAACAGTAGATATACCAGGTGTAGATGGAGAGCTAGATTTTTCAGAAGTTTTAACAGGAGATATTTCATACAAAAATAGAAAAATAAGTTTTGAACTTGAAATGATTGATAGATTTGCAAATTGGAAAAATAAAATTAGTGAAATTTCTAATTATTTGCACGGAAAAAAGTTCAAGATAATTCTTGATGAAGATCCTAGTTTTTATTATTATGGTAGAGTAACTGTAAATAACTTCAAAAGTAACAAAAGTACAGGAACAATTAATATTGAAGCAGATGTTGAGCCATATAAATACGATTTATATAGCTCATTAGAAGATTGGTTGTGGGATCCATTCAATTTTGAAACAGGAATTATCAATGAAACAAATAAATTGCAAGTAAATGGTCAATTAGAAATAGCAATATATGGTAGAAGAAAAAAAGTTGTACCTAAAATAACTTGTAATTCGCTTGAAAATCAAATGCAAGTCATTTTTAAAGGCGAGACATATAACTTGTCTAATGGAACACAAAAAATCCTAAATATCGAAATATGTGAAGGCAAAAATGTCCTAAAGTTTATTGGTAATGGAACAATAAGTATTGAATATAGAGGAGGTAGTTTATAAATGTATCAAGTAAGATGTGATGACAAAATCATATATGATTTACGTGATGAAGATTTAAAAATTATATTTCCGAAATTAACAACAGAAATAAATAAAACTGGAACTTTTGATTTTACAATACCACCTCAAAATCCATATTATGACATAATAAAAAAATTAAAAAGTATAATAACTATTTATCAAGATGAAGAAGAAATCTGGAGAGGCAGAGTATTAAATGACAAATTAGATTTTTATAATAGAAAGCAAGTCGAATGTGAAGGCGAGCTTTCTTTTCTTTTAGATAGTATACAAAGACCATACACTTTTCAAGGCTCACCAAACAATCTATTCAAACAATTTTTAGAAACACATAACAGTCAAGTAGAAGAGTCAAAACAATTTGTAATAAGAAATGTAAATGTACCTGATGGCAACAATTATATTAATAGAGAGAATAGCAATTATTCATATACATGGGATGCAATAAATGACAAATTAATAGATACAAATGGTGGAAATTTAGAAACAGGACCATTAGAAAATGGGAAAAGATATATAGATTATATTTCAGAATACACTAATATAAATTCTCAAATAATTCAATTCGGAGAAAACCTACTAGATATTACACAATATGCAAAAGGAGAAAATATAAAAACAGCTATAATCCCATTGCGGAAAAGATAAATTAACAATATCTAGTGTAAATGATGACAAAGACTATATTTATGATGAAATAGCAGTAGAACTGTTTGGATGGATTTGGGATACAGTTGAATACAATGATGTAACCTTGCCAAAAAATTTACTTTCAAAAGGTCAAGAGTATCTAAATTCAGTAATAAATGAGAGCATAACAATAGAATTATCAGCAGTAGATTTACACCATTTAAATTGTGATATTGAAAAGTTCAAAAAAGGTGATTTAGTAAGAGTTATTAGCATACCACATAAAATAGATAAATATTTTCAAGTAAGTAAATTATCATTAAGTTTAGATGATCCAAAATCTTCTAAATTAACATTGGGACAGACATTTTCTACATTAACACAAAAGAGCAACAAAGAAAATAAAACAATAATAAATACGGTTAATATATTAAGTGAAGAAAATAAGCAAAATAAAGAAAATATATCATCAGCTGAAACCAATATTCAAAGATTAGACAATACAATTGTTGAAATAAATCAAAAATTTGGTGGAGTTTATACAGTAAAAGGAAGCATTGAAGATTATGAGACTCTAATGGATTTAGAAAACATGAAAATTGGAGATGTATATAATCTTTTAAGTACAGGAGCAAATTATGTTTATACTGATTCTGGATGGGATAAGTTAAGTGAAACAATTGATTTGAGTATATATTTGAAATCATCAGATGCAGAAAGTACATATGCAAAAATAACGGATTTGAATGATTTAATAGCTAGAGTTGAAATTTTAGAAAATGGAGGTACAGAATAGTGGCAAATATAAAAGAATATTTAGATAATATATTAAGTGCAATATTTGGTAAAGATGTAAGACAAAGTATTCATGACAGTATAGAAGCAATAAATGAAGAAGTTGCAGAAAGTATAACAACTTCACAAAACACAAAAAATAGACAGGATTTATTGGAGCAAAAATATGATGAGCAGATAGAAAACATAGCATCTTCCGAACCACAAAATGCTGAAATTGTAGATGCAAGGGGAGGCTTTAGTACATTAGGAAGTATTATAAAACAAAAAGTATTTCATTTTGAGAATGTAGAGGCAATGAAAGATTGTTTAACATTAATTCATGGAGATGTAGTTCAAACATTAGGATATTATGAAAAAAATGATGGTGGAGAAGGACTGTATGAGATAGTAAATGATAGTTCTTTAGAAGATGATGGCGGAAGTGTGCATGAATTAGATAATGGTTTGAAAGCTAAACTGATAATTAAAAATGATACAGTAAATGTAAAGCAATTTGGAGCAAAAGCTGATTTAGATACATTCGATAATGCTAATGCTTTTATTAATTCTAGTAAAGTGGCAAAAAACGTTCTTGTTCCTTCTGGTAATTATTACGTAGGAGAAAATATTACTTTAGCATCAGATACAACTCTTGAATTTATGGAAGATTCTATTGCTACTAAAATTCCGACAGAAGAAAGTTTATATAGAATGTTTGATATTTTCAGAGTAGAAAATATAACAATAAAAAATGCAAAAATAGTTGGAGATATGTCAAATCATCTAGGAACTTCTGGAGAATATGGTTATCCAATATACATAGCAGAAAGTGAAAATGTTAGTATTCTAAATTGCGATATTTCAGAAGCTTGGGGAGATGGAGTCTACATTGGTTTAAGATATATGTCTAATCCACAAAAAACAACAAAAAATATAACAGTTGACAATTGCTATTTACACAATAATTCTAGAAATGGATTAACAATCGGAACAGGTACCAACATTACTGTTAAAAATACTAAGATTACAGACACTAATAGAACATCGCCAATGGCAGGAATTGATATAGAAATTGAAAATGATGAAGTAGAAAATCTTTATTTATCTAATATTTTGTTAGAAAATTTAATTTTAGAAAATAACTACTTAGGAATTAATTTAAATTTGAATAAATTATCAAATGCCAATGTAAATAATATTAATTACAGGAATATAATGTTAAACAACTGTAATTACGGTGTGACATATTATGGTGGAAATCCAACAGGAGTGCTTAATATTGAAAATATTACGATAGATAATTATGATTGCCCATTTTATTTTATTGCAAAAGGAGAAAACTTAAAAACTAATATTTCTAATATTAATATTTTAAACAAAAATTCTCGATTATCAGATGAACATTTTAATAGTATTTTCGCTTTTACTGGAAATGATGAATATGCTTTCGGAAACATCAATATAAACAATGTATTAATAAATAATTACGAATATTTAAAAAGATTTATGAGCGGTTTACGTCAAACATCAGGTACAACAACTACTATCAATAATATAACTATTCAAAATGTGAATGCTAATAATTTATATAATTATTTATTGTTTACCAATATAACTAACATTAATATAAGTAATTGTAATTTTAAATACTTAACAAATGCAATACAAGGACTTTCTCAATACTTCTTTGTAAATAAATTATTATTTGACGATATAACTTCTTATACACAATGTACAATTTCAAATATTCCTGATGGTCTTTATGAAATATATTTATTAAATAGAAATTCAACGTCACTTTTAATAAATTTCAATAGCGATTTAAATGTTTCAGGATTGAAAACTGAGAATCAAATAACTTTTAACAAGAATGGAAGTTTTATTAAATTTCATAAAAAAGATAATCAAATTGTCATTTTTGATGGGCAAAATCTATAGGAGGAACATTATGCAAGAATCACAAATATTAGAAAGACTTGTAGCAGTAGAAGAAAGAAGTAAATCAAACACAAAAAGAATAAATGAAGCTGAAGCTAGATTAAATGAAAACGAAAGAGTTTTAAATAATGTAGACAAGTCTCTATCTGTAACAGTAGAACAAATAAAGAATATAGCAGAAGATTTGAAGCAGACAAGCATTAATTTCAAAGAAGCTATGATGAGAAGTAATACAGCTAATAGTAAAGAAACTGAATTATTAAAAGAAAAATGTAATGACTTAGAAAAGAAATATGAAAAATTAGATAGCAAACTTGAAAGAGAAACAGTCGGAAAAGATGCAGAGCAATGGAGGACATCTAAAAAACAAATATTAGCGTGGGCAATAGCTACAGTTCTAGGAATTGTAGCTTTATATTTTGGACTAAATTAAGAAGGGAGGAAAAAACATGACAGTTGAAATGTTTTTAGCTTTGTTATTAGGATTTTCTGTATTAGCGAGTTTAGTTACAGAAGCGATTAAGAAACTGTTTAGTGCAGATGGAAATATAACTGCTTTTGTAGTAGCAATTATTATTGGCTTGGTTGGAACACTAATATATTACCAACTAGGAAATATAGATTTTAATCTTAATAATATAATCTATGCAATTTTAATGGGACTAGCTTCTAGTTTAACATCTCAGCTTGGATATGACAAAATTAAAGAAGCTATACAAAAATTTTTAATATAGGAGGACGAAAAAATGCAAAATAAAAGATATAAAATATTAGCAATAATAGTAGTTATCTCATGTTGTTTAGGGCTTTATTTTGGATTTTCTGGGCAAAAAGAAACGACAGAATTAGAAAAAAATACAACTGTAACTAATGGAACAACAAATGAAGTTGTAGTAACAGAAGAAACGCAAAAAATTGTAGATGAAACAATATCAGATACACAGGATAACAAAGATTTATCTACAACTGAAATTATACAAAGTTCAGAAGAAGAGGAACAAGAGGTATTTGACGAAGGAGCTTTAGAAACAGATGCAGTTGTAGAACAAGAGAATATAAGTTACGATGGAGATAATACTGGAAACGGATTATCTCTTTTAGGTTCATATCAAGGACTTACATATTATTCACAAGCTGACTCTCGTTGGGCTAATGAAATGTATTCTTGTATTGGAGATAGTTCACAAACTATGAAAAGTAGTGCTTGTGGACCAACATCTGCAGCTATTGTTGTAAGCAGTTCGAAAGGTACAATATTGCCAACAACAATGGCAAATTTAGCAGTAGACAATGGTTATAGAACAGCAAACAACGGAACTGCTTGGGCTTATTACTCATTTGTAGCTGATTATTTTGATTTTGATGAATATTATACAACATCAAATTTTAATACCGCTATGAATTATCTAAAAACAGACAATGATAATGATGGTAATGCTGATTATTACATAATTGTATCTTGTGGAAGTGGTCTATTTACAACTGGGGGACATTACATAGTTCTAGTTGGAAATGATAATGGAACAATACAAGTCTATGATCCATATCTTTATAATGGAAAATTTAATACAGCAAGTAGAAGAAATGCAGGAGTTGTAGTAAGTGGCAATTCAGCATTTGTGAGTGAAAACAGCTTTAAAAACTATGCTAATGCTAAAAACTATTGGATTTTTAGTAATGATGAAGGAAACGGAAATACTAACGCAAATACTTCAACAACTGTTAATTATATAAGATATGTATCAACACAAAGTGCTAATTTAAATGTTAGAAGTGAAGCAGGAATAGGATATAGTATAGTAGGAAGCTTGAAAAAAGGAACACAAGTTACAGTAGTAGAAGTGAAAAATGGATGGAGCAGAATAACAAATCCTGTTGCAGGATGGGTAAGTAATACTTATCTAAGCTCTAGCTATGTTGGTTCATCT
>CAWVDV010000142.1:0-10718 GCA_963928115.1 Bacillota bacterium
CGACATTGAGTGTTAAAAATTAGTATGATGTTATTATAATTTTAAAAAATGTCGCATGAGAAACGTCCCCAACGCGACACGCCCCAATGAGACATTATTCTTCTAAGAAATCATGATATGTTTTAGTTATCTCTATTTTTGATTTACCTGGCTTAATGTTTTCATCTTGTTTTAACACTAAATCTACATCATATGTATCTTTTAATTTGATAACATTTTCTTTTTTATGACCGATTACATTATTACTATCAACTGGATTTACTGTTACTTCTACTTCTTTTACTTTTACATTTAATTTCTTTATTTTAGCAACTATTGCGTCATACCATAAACCTGATTCTACTAATTGTCTAAATGCTGGATGATATGGACCTGCAACTACCTCACTATTTTTTTCTTCTGGTGATGTTATTTCATCTGTATTTTGTAATCCAACTCTTATTACTTCAATTTTCTTTTTTACAAACATTGATACTAATTCTTTACAAGTTTCTACTGCTTGTGCTAATGGTAATGGTTGATATTCTCCGTTTTCATATTCTTTTTCTAATTTTGTGTTTTTTACGACTAAAACTGGATAGATTCTTACCATTTTAGGTCTTAATTTGATTAATGCTTTTGCTGTATTTATTTCATCAATTTTCGTACTTTCTGGTAATCCTACCATCATTTGATGACCTAACTGAAATCCATATCTTTTTATTAATTTAGATGCTTTTTTTACATCTTCAAAAGTGTGTCCTCTATTTGCTCTTTTTAATATA
This sequence comes from Bacillota bacterium, assembly GCA_963928115.1. Taxonomy (GTDB): domain Bacteria; phylum Bacillota; class Clostridia; order TANB77; family CAG-508; genus CAG-269. The sequence goes on from CAWVDV010000142.1 coordinate 765, forward strand.
TAGTCATTTGCTGATTGCACTCCTAATTCTATTGTTTTGACTTTGTAATTCTTTAATCTCTTTAAAGTTTCTTTATCTATACAATCAGGTCTTGTTGAAATTCTTATGCTTTCTACTTTTCCTTCTTTTATATACTCATATGCGACTTCTAATAATTCTTCTTGTTTTTCTTTTTCTATTGCTGTAAAACTTCCTCCAAAAAAAGCTATTTCTATTTGTGCATCTTCATTTTTTATGCTTTTAAGGTAATCTTCTATTATATTTCTTGCTTCTTCTTTAGTCATATTTTTCTTTTGACCACTTATTGATTTTTGGTTACAAAATATGCAATCATTTGGACATCCTAAATGTGGTACAAATATTGGGATAATATATAACTTTTTCATGCTATTACCTCTTTTCTTACTTTTTCCTTCTAATCTTTCTACTTTCGATTATTTCAAATCTTCCAAAGCCTTTTTTGCAGCTTGCATATGTGCTTCTTTTTTACTTTTCCCCTTTCCTTTTGCAAGGACTTTTCCATTTACACTTACTTGTGCTTCAAAACTTTTGTTATGGTCTGGTCCTTCTTCTTTTGTTATTTCATATACTATTTTTACATCTCCATGTTCTTGTAATTTTTCTTGTAATACTGTTTTATAGTCTTTGTCTCCTACGTGTTTTGTTGCTAATTCTATTTCATCTTTCAAGTTGGTAATTATAAATTTTTCTGCTTGTTCTAGCCCGCCATCTAAGTAGATTGCCGCAATTACTGCTTCTACACTATCTGCCAATATTGCTGGTCTATTTTTTCCTCCTGTTATTTGTTCTGATTTTCCAAGATATAAGAAATCACTAAAATTATGCTTTTTTGCAACTTTATAAAGACTCTTTTCACATACTACTGTAGCTCTAACTTTAGTCATTTCTCCTTCTTTTAGCTTAGGATAATTATTATATAGGTATTTGCTTGATATAAACTCTAAAATACTATCTCCTAAAAATTCTAGTTTTTCATTGCTTTCGACCTTTTTCTCATACGCATATGATGTATGTGTTAATGCTTTTTTTAATAGTTCTTTTTGTTTAAAGGTATATCCTATTTCTTTTTCTATATCGTCTAACGCCATAATTAATTTGCTCCCTCCTTTCATCTATTTTTCACACTACTATTATATACTATTTTCTAAATTTTGCAAGTAGTAAGAGTTCCAAAAATTTCTTACAAAAATATATGGACAGATGAATTTTGTTATTGTATAATAAATGTGTATTATTTTAAAAGTAGAAAGTGAGAAAATGTTATGGCAAAGGATAATAATTCTTTCCAAAAAGAGGAACGTAATTTAATAGATGTTTTTAATGAATTGCAAGAACTTCAACGTAACCCAAAAGCAAGACAAGCCTATCAAAAAGAATCGCGTAAATCAAAGTTTTCTTTTCACTCAAAGTCTGACCAAACAAAAACATTTCAAAAAACTTATGATTTAAAATTGTCTCATATTATTATTGGTTGTTCTGCTTTAGTTATTGGTATGGCTATTTTCTTTCCAAAAACTTCTGCTTTTACTGAAAGTTATGCAAAGGAAGAAAATATTGAAGCTGTTTCAGAATATGAATTGAATCGTCATCGTTTAAATATGCAAACTATTATCTCTGAAAATTCTGGAATGGATAGAGTTAAAGAACAAGTTACTGAAGAACGTGATGTTGATTTTGAAACTACATATCAAAATAACGCAACACTACCAAAAGGTGAAGAGATTACACTTCAAGAAGGTAGTCTTGGTAAAGATAATGTAACAGTTGTTAAAACATATGAAAATGGTACTTTTGTTGAAGAAGTTATTTTGGCTAAAGAAAGATTAGTAGAACCTGTATCTAAAATAATTGATGTTGGTACTTCTGAATTCTTGGCAAAACATAAAGTTCACATTGGTGATATAATGTATTTTGTAAATAAAGGTACTTTAAAAAAAGCTCCTGATGATGCTTCTAAAGATGTTGCTGAAGTTCAAGAAAGCTTAGATGTTAAACTATTAGAATTACCAAGTGAAGAATGGTGTAAAGTTTCTTTTGATGGTATTGAAGGATATATTAAAACTTCTAATCTAACATCTGCATATTCTACACCAAATATTGTTGAAAAGAATCGTATTCAAAGAATTTTAATAAAAGTAAATATAAATATGGAATTAAATGAAGTAAGTGGACTTACATTAAATGATTATAAGAAAATATTTACAAATCTACCTAATGATAAAAATAATATTTTTGAAGATAATTATACTGCCTTCTATAATGCAGAGAAAAAATATAATATTAATGGTATTTTCTTAGCATCAATGGCAATTCATGAAAGTGCATGGGGAACTTCTCAAATAGCTCAAGATAAAAATAATTTATTTGGCTATGGTTCTTATGATGAATCTCCTTATGAATCTTCTTATGAATTCGAAAGCTACGCAGAAGGTATTGAAACAGTTGCAAAATCTCTAGTTAAATATTATTTAAATCCATCAGGAACTAAAATTTATGATGGTGAAACTGCAGCCGCTTGGTATTATAATGGACCTACATTACAAGGGGTTAATACTAGATATGCAAGTGATAAAGATTGGTATACTAAAGTTTATAATTATATGGAAATGCTTTACAACAGACTTAAATAGTTTCTATATGAAAGGGATGATATAACAAATGAAAATCAAGAAGAAAATTCAAGTAAAAAATGAAAGATTACTATTTGCTATTTTACTTATTGCTTTGTTTATCATTTTTATACTATACTATAATTTTGTATTTTCAGAAGTATTAGCAAGGAATTCTTTTGCTAATCAAATGATAGAAATTGCTGACCAAAATGAAAATCCAATCTTTACAGTTCAAAGGATTTTATTATATAGTAGTGCAAATGCAATTGATAATTCGGATGACTTATCCTTAAAAAATATGAGTATATTACAATATACTGATATTTCAATATATATTGATAATTTAGGAACAATATCTGAATTAACAGATGAAAACACAATTAAAGAACTTTATATTGACAATATAAATATTAAAACTAATTCTGATATGGGAAATCAAGTTCTAAATTACAAAAATCCTCTAAGTTTTGGAAAATATGAGAATTTAGAAACTACTGATAGAATTGATTTCAATATTGTAAATACTAATTCAGAAAATGAGAATCATGATTATTCTACACCGACTTTCTATACTGATTGCTCTAATCCTATTTCATTAGGATATATAAATAAAGATATTTTGACTAACTATGCTGCAACTCAAGATTCTAATACTGTTTCTTTTAATGGAAAGGTTTTACAAGAAGCAAATATTAATTTAGATGATATTGGTTATAATTTAAGTTTTAGAATTAATATTGTTAATAATTTAGGCCAAAAATTTGTATATAATATGTCTTTAGATGTTGATTTAAATGATGCTAATGGCGGAGTTTATAACGGATATGTTTATAAAGGAAAAAATACTTCTGGAAGAGAATATCAATTTTTTAAAGAAATGTAATAAAATCTTCCTTTACAATAAAAACATGCAAAGAGTCCACATTTTGTGGGCTTTTTACATGTTTTATAGTTTTTTCCTTGACATTTTTCAAAAAATCTGCTATTATAGAAATTGCTTAATGCACTAATTTGCAGGTATAGTTTAGTGGTAAAACGAGACCTTGCCAAGGTTTAGTCACGAGTCCGATTCTCGTTACCTGCTCCATTTTTTATTTTTTTGTAATTTTTATATTACATGTTTCATATTATTTAATATATGGCGACATAGCCAAGTGGCTAAGGCACGAGTCTGCAAAACTCTGATCCCCGGTTCGAATCCGGGTGTCGCCTCCAACGACGTTTCTGTTCGAACTTTTTTTAGAACAGTGATATGAAAATCAATCAGTAAAATGGTTGATTTTTTCTTTTGCAAAAAATCATCCTAAAACTAACAATGAAAGGATGGTGTCAAAAATGAAGATAATTAAGCAAGAACTAGAATTTGAGGAATGTCTAAAACAAAGACTAGAATTTATATGTGAGTTTTCTAAAGTTACCCCTACTTTTATCAATGGTAGCATGAGAAAATTAGAGAAAACTAATCTTACATATATAGAGCCACATAGAGTTATTATTAAAAATATTACTTTTTTAGTTTTTAATTATTCAAATGATGTGTATATTTCTAACTTAACTAAAAAGATTAAATTATCAGAGTTAGAAGAATATTTGAAAAATATATAATTGTAAATAATTGACATTTCTTTAAATCGTGATATAATATAGGCAATTAATTATGTATAGTTGTCCGTCAAGAACTATACAATTACGTGTACTTTGAAAATTTATATTATATTACAATTATATTGTTTTTATTTTGTGGTAAAGAGATTTTAAGAGATGTCAATGGTACTCGTATGTACTTTGATGTCTCTTTTTTGTTAGATAGGAGGTTTAAAATTGAACGAAGAAAAGAAAAAATGTGGGCTATATATGAGAGTGTCAACTGAAGACCAAGCTCGTGAAGGATTTAGCCTTCCAGAGCAAAAAGAAAGATTAGAATCTTTTTGTAAATTTAAAGGTTATGAAATAATAGATTATTACGAAGATGCTGGTATAAGTGCTAAAACTGGTAATCATAGACCAGAGTTTGAAAGATTAAAAGACGATATTAGGTCTAAAAAGATAAATACTATTGTTGCTTTAAAACTAGATAGAATAACTAGAAGTATTTATGATTGGGAAAATTTAATGACATTTTTAGATGAAAATGATGCTTATTTAGATTGTGTTAATGATGAAATAAATACTACAAGTGCTAATGGAAAAATGATTTCAAGACTTTTAATGAGTGTTAGTCAAAATGAAATTGAGAGAACTAGCGAAAGAACTAAAATCGGTTTAGCTGGTGCAATTAAATGTGGTCATATTCCTCATATTGCCCCATTAGGATATAAACACGAAGATAAAAAATTAGTAATTGATTATTCTACTAAAGATATTGTGGTTAGAATATTTGATTTATACTATAACGGTTATTCTTATCAAAAAATAAGTAATTTATTTAATGAAGAAAAAGTATTAGGAAAAGATAATTGGCGAGATTCAACAATTATGGGTATTTTAGAAAATGAAATATATAAAGGAGATTTTGTTCATGGTAAGAAAACCAAACATCCTACCTATTATGAAGATGTAGTTGAGCCTATTATATCTAAAGAAATGTGGGAAGATTGCCAAGTTCAAAAAAAGAAAAACTCAAGAAGTTATAAGAGGACACTAGTTTATTTATATTTACAAAAGTTGAAATGTACTAAATGTGGTAGAGTTTTAGGAGGTAAAGCAACTACAAAGAAAAATGGTAAAGCCTATTATTACTATTACTGCAATGATTGTAAGATACAATTTAAAGAGAATGTTATAAATGATTACTTTAATCAATTTATTAGTGAACTAGTAGAATATGACTCTGTTGTAAATCAGTTCTTTTTGCCAATGATAAAACAAAAATTTGACGAGCCTAAAGAACAATTAGAAAAAGAAATAAACGAACAGAAAAATAAACTTGAAAGAATTAAAAAAGCCTATATCAATGGGGTATTTGAACTAAAAGAATATAACGAAGAAAAGAGAATAGTCGAAACAGCAATAAGTGAATTACAAAACAAACTAGAAACTACTGATTGCACTGAAGAACTTAAATTTACTCCAAAAGATATACTTTTAAAAAGAGATATTGATTTTATAAATAAAATAAAACTAGATAAAGAATATCAAGAAAGAACTAAGACTTGGAAAGACTATACCAGACAAGAACAAGCAGACTTAATAATGAAATATGTTGATGATATTGAGCTAGAGTTAATTGGTAACGAAGTTTCCATTAAACAAATAAATTTTAGAGAATCAATTTGCAAACCTTGTCAAGAACTATTTGATAAAGGTTATATAGATACAACTAAGCCTGCAATATTTGGTAATGTGCTTGGTAATATTAGATTTAGTAATTATCTTCCTGAAGAAGAAGTCAGTGAAATAATTATGAGATTAAAACAATACTATGATGTTAGCTATACTGAAGCAACATACTATGTAGATAAACAAGTATTCTATTTCAATTTCAAGGAAGATAGCTCTGCTATTGTTAGAGTATTTCCTTTAAAAGATTACTACAAATTAGATCCAGATAATAAAATGGAAACCTATGAATTTGGAATAATTTATATTCGTGAAGAAGATAAATTCCAAATGCAAGAAATTGACTCTGCATTTGATTATATTCCAGATGAAACTAATAATAGTGTGATTTATACTAAAGATCCATCACCTATTTCAGTAGGTGTAAAACCAGTAAAGTTTTGCGAGGAAGATACAGAATAATTGTTGCAACTATTAAAATATATCTACTATGGTGCAACAACGAATTAACGAGAACAAATTTGTATTTGCAATTAGCAAATATAAATTTTGTGCAAGTTAATTTGAATAAATTTTATCCTTGTGGGAGAAAATTTATTGCCTCGCAGAGCCCCCGAGTTTTGATATACTTGTCAAAACTCATAGGGGGTTAGGAAGTTTGGCAAAGCCAAATTCCTGTGCCTACGAAGAAAGTTCTAAAGGAGGAAAAAAGATGAGCGAAGAATTAGCATATTCTATTCACTTGGGTAGTGATAAAAACAGAACTACAAAGGCAAAAGAAATTGCAAAAAATAATTCATCAGGAGAAACATCATTTTCAAATAATGGTATACAAAATGCAAAACAACTTTCTAAAGTAAATAAACACAATTTAAGGGATTATGATAATTACAAAGAAGAAATTTGTGTAATCTATGGAAGTGATAACTTATATCAAGATGTTCAAGACCTATATTTTGGTGAATTTGAACAAGCAAGAATTGAATATAACAAAAAACAAACTCGTGAAGATAGAAAAATCAAAGACTATTTTAAGCATATATCACAAGATAAACAAAAAGATTTGGCTTGTGAATTTATAATAGAATTAGGAGATATGGGTTTTTGGAATAGTAAAAATGATTATTATAAAAGAGGTATGGTACAAGTTTATACAGAACAAGTAGAAGATTTGATGAGAATTGTACCAGAATTTAAAGTAGCAAATGCAGTAATCCACTTTGACGAGACATCTCCACATATGCACATTGTTGGTGTTCCAATAAAAGATAATTATACAAGAGGTATGAGAAAACAACCTGCGAAATCAAAAGTATTTACGAAAGAATCTCTACAACGAATACAAGATGAAATGAGAAATTGTTGTATAAAATCATATAATAAAATTTATCGTGAAAATTCACTATTAAAACAAAAGAAAAAAGGCAGAAATCAAGATATAAATGTTAAAGATATGGGCGATTACAGAGATATTAAGAAACAACTAAAACAAAAAGAACAAAAACTAACTGAAGCTAATAATCAAACTAAAACACTTGATAATAAAAGTGCCAATATAACCGAAATATTAGATAAGCTAAAACCATCTAAACTAAATAAAAATAATATGCTTATTTCAAACGAGGATGTCCAGAAATTGAAAAATTATACAGAAGATGTAAAAACTATTACTCAAACAGTAAGAAGTGTAAACGACTTAAATATAGCTATTAGAGATTTTGAACATTCTGCTTTTGAAATAGATAAGGAAAATCGTTCACTTAAATATGAAATAGAACTAAAAGATGATGAAATTGGTAATTTGAAAAAGGAACTATCTAGTAAAGACAAAATTATTAGCAAATTACAAACTGAAAAGGAAAAAATAAAACAAGAACTGAAAAAATTTAAAGACTTTTGGCATAATATTATGAGCCATTTCCATAAGAGAATATGTTATGATAAAGATGAAAACTATAAAATTGTAAGTGATGATTTATATAAAAATGGTATTTTTGACAACAATGATAATGAAATTGCAAATAATATTGCTAGAAAAGTAAAGCCTAAAGAAGATATAGAAAAATTTAAAAATAAAAAGAAAGATAATTATGAATTAAAGTAAGGAGTAAAAAGCTATGGAAGAAAATAAAGTTGAAAATGCAATAAATATAATTAAAGATATGAATATAAAAGATAAATTAGGATTAGGAATTTGCCTATTTACAAGTGATTGGGCTAATGTTTTATATAATAAAGCTGAAATGTATAAAAAATTCGATACTATGCTAAGAGAAATTGATGAAGAATATAGAACTACTTTAATAAATTTTGGACAAAGCAAATATTTTATCATAAATTTTGTTATGGCTAAAATAATGGAGATGAAAGAAACTCAAAGAAACAAAATAGCTTTGTATTTGTGTAATAGTATTAAAACAGCTTGAAAATTTAGCTATTTTGTATTTACTTTTTATGTAAAACGTGGTAAAATATTGTTGTCTCAATAACTATTAAATTTCTAAAATTATGCAACACTATTTAGGAAGGCAATAGTTAAATAACTTTTAGAAAGGGGAAATACCTTATGACAAGAGACAACTCAATTTTAGCAGAAAACATTTCTGCAAAGCACTTCGCATTAGGACCTTTAGATGGACGGTACTCACAGATTGGCGAGAAATTAGCTCCCTACTTCTCCGAATATGCTCTGGTAAAAAACAGAGTTAAGGTGGAAGTATATTGGCTTAAATTCTTGCTTGAGAATGTCAACGGCTCAGACATTTTGGATGCCTTCGACATTAGCAGACTTCCTGAAATTATGGCGATTTATACCGATTTTTCTGATGAGTCTTATGTAAGAGTTAAGGAAATCGAATCGGTTACTAACCATGATGTGAAATCTGTTGAACTCTTTGTAGCTGAAAAGCTAAAGGAGATGGGAATGGATAGTCTTGTCAGCTTTGTGCATATCGGTTGCACTTCTGAGGACATTACCAATCCTTCTTATGCTAACATGATTTCTACAGCTATTTCGGAAGTATGGATTCCTGCTGCTGAGCAACTGATTGGCAAGATTTCTGAAATTGCAGTCGAGCATGCTAATACGGCTATGCTCGCACACACTCACGGACAGCCTGCAACTCCTACAACCATTGGTAAGGAAATGACTGTTTATTCGTATCGTTTGAAAAAGTCTCTGGAGAATATTAAATCCATTAAGGCTTGTGCAAAATTCAACGGTGCGACTGGCAATTACGCAGCAATCTCTGTTGCATTTCCGAATGAAAACTGGCCTGTACTGGCTAAGTGTTTCATTGAGGAATATCTAGGACTGGAGTTCAATCCTGTAACAACCCAGATTGAAAGCCACGACTATGTCTGCCATATTCTTGATGGTATTCGCCATTTCAACAATGTTCTAAGGGACTTTGACTTGGATATGTGGCTGTATATCAGTATGGAATATTTTAAGCAGATTGCGGTTAAAACCGAGGTTGGTAGCAGTACTATGCCTCACAAAGTCAATCCTATTCGCTTCGAGAATAGTGAAGCCAATATCAAGATTGGTAACGGCATTTGTTCCGTACTTTCTGATGAACTTCCTCGTTCTCGTATGCAGAGAGACCTTTCCGATTCTTCTTTACAGAGAAATATTGGACTTGCATTTGGCTATTCTCTTCAGGCTATTGAGCAGACAATCGGTGGCTTGAAAAAGGTTGCAGTCAACACTGACAAGATTTCTTCTGATTTGGACAGTAAGTGGGAGGTTTTAGCAGAGCCAATTCAGACTGTACTTCGTAAGTACGGTATTCCTGATGCTTACAATCAGTTGAAGGAACTGACAAGAGGAAAGAATATTTCTAAGGAGTCTATTCAGGAGTTTATTAAATCTTTGGATGTGATTTCTGATGAAGATAAGGCAACACTTCTTGCTCTCACTCCTTCTAGCTACATTGGTCTCGCAGTCAAAATTGTGGAAGATGAACTGTAAAATTGTTGTTTAATTGAAAAAAGGAGAGCCGTTTCCATTAAGGATTCGGCTCTTTCCCTATTATATGCA
>CAWVDV010000143.1:0-11390 GCA_963928115.1 Bacillota bacterium
TTACTTAAGTTATTAATATAATTAGAAGTATTGTTATTATTTAAATTATCCATATATAAAATCCTATAATTAAATTTAGGTTTTTAAAAAGGTTTTACCTATAAACCAAAATTCATAATAATTATAATATAAAAAATAAAAAAATTCAATCAAAAGCCTTGATAAAATAGCAATATTGTAATATAATTGTAACGAATTTGTAATAAAAGAACAAATTTAAGAGAAGGGAAGATAGAAATGTTTAAATTTGGCTTAGGGCAAGATATTGGAATCGATTTAGGAACAGCAACAGTAATTGCATATGTAAAAGGAAAAGGAATCGTATTAAGAGAACCATCAGTTGTTGCGGTAGATAACAACACAGGTGAAGTTTTAGCAGTTGGACAAGAAGCTAGAAGAATGTTAGGAAGAACACCTGGAAATATTGTTGCAACAAGACCTTTAAGAGATGGAGTAATATCAGACTATACCGTAACTGAAAAAATGTTAAAACATTTCATCAATAAAGTATGTGGAAAATTCATTTTTGCACCAAGAATTATGATATGTATACCTTCACAAGTAACAGAGGTTGAAAAAAAGGCAGTAATAGATGCAGCTTCACAAGCAGGTGCAAGAAAAGTATATTTGATAGAAGAACCAATTGCAGCAGCAATAGGAGCTGGAATAGATATATCAAAACCATGTGGAAATATGGTTGTTGATATTGGAGGAGGAACAACTGATATTGCAGTAATATCACTAGGTGGTTCAGTAGTTAGTACCTCTTTAAAAGTTGCTGGAGATAGATTTGATGAATATATAGTTAAATATATAAAGAAAAAGCACAATATAATGATAGGAGAAAGAACTGCAGAAGATTTAAAAGTAAATATTGGATGCGTATATCCTAAAATTCAAGATGCAGAAATGGATGTAAGAGGAAGAGACTTAGTTACAGGACTACCAAAAACAGTAACAATAAAATCAAGTGAAATGCTAGAAGCACTAATCGAGCCAGCAATGATGATTGTAGATGCAGTACATTCAGTATTAGAAAAAACACCACCAGAACTTGCAGCAGATATAAGTGATAAAGGAATATACATGACAGGTGGAGGCTGCCTAGTAGATGGATTAGATAAACTACTACAAGAAAAAACAGGAATAAACGTAATGATAGCACAAGATACGGTATCATGTGTAGCATTAGGAACAGGAAAAGCTTTAGATAACTTAGATGCCTTAGAAGGAAGAGGCAAATAAAAAAATGTCGTATTGGGGACGTTTCTCATGCGACATTTAATTATGTAAGGAAGGTATTTTGATGGAAAAAATAAATGATAGAAAAAAAGTTGCCTTTGTAACATTAGGTTGTAAAGTAAATCAATATGAAACAAATGCAATGATACAGCAATTTAAAAATAAAGGATATGAGATAGTAGAACATAATGAAAAAGCAGACGTATATGTAATAAACACATGTACAGTAACAAACATGTCTGATAGAAAATCAAGACAAATGATAAGAAGAATGAAAGAGCAAAATAAGAATGCAACAATAGTTGCATGTGGATGTTATGTGCAAGTTGCACAAAAAGAAATAGAAAATATAGAAGAAATAGATATAGCAATAGGAAATAATGAAAAAAGTAAAATTGTAGAGATAGTAGAAGATTACGAGAAAAAAACTTCTGAAAAAACAGAACAAAAAAACAGTTTTGATATAATAGCACAAGATGTTATGCAACAAAAAGAATTTGTAGACTTAGGAGATGTAACATATACATCAAAAACAAGAGCGGCCATCAAAATTCAAGATGGATGTGATAGATTTTGTTCATATTGCATCATACCATATGCAAGGGGAAGAGTCAGAAGTAGAAAACCAGATAAGATTATAGAAGAAGCACAAGATATAGCAAGAGAAGGCATAAAAGAAATTGTAATAACAGGGATACATATAGCATCATACGGAAAAGACTTCAAAAGTGAATACAAACTAATCGATTTATTAGAAGAATTAAACAAAATAGAAGGAATCGAAAGAATCAGATTAGGTTCAATAGAGCCATTATTGATAACTGAACAATTTGTGGAAAGACTTAAAAAACTAGACAAAATATGCCATCATTTTCACTTATCTTTACAAAGTGGATGTGATGAAACATTAAAAAGAATGAATAGAAGATACACAACAGAACAATTTAAAAATATTGTTGATATATTAAGAAAAAATTATGATGATGTAATTTTAACAACAGATATAATAGTAGGATTCCCACAAGAAACAGAAGAAGAATTTGAAACAACATATCAATTCCTAAAAGAAATAAAATTCTATAAAATGCACATATTCAAATATTCACAAAGAAAAGGGACAAAAGCAGCACAAATGGAAGGTCAAATTGATGGAAGTATAAAAGAAAAAAGAAGTCAGAAATTAATTGAACTGTCAGACAAAAATGAAGAAGACTACAACCAGCAATACATAAATAAAACAGTAGAAGTTCTTTGGGAAGAAGAAAAAAATGGTCATTATCAAGGTCATACAAAAAACTATATATTAGCATATACGACTAATAATGTAGATGCAAATAAAATAACAAAAGCTATATGTAAAGAAGCAAAAAAAGACCATATAGTAGTAGATAATAGGAATAATGTAACAAAAATGTAATTTTATTGTAATAAATATTTAATATAAAAAACAACGAAAACACTTGATAAATTAAAAAATATATAGTATAAATAAGTTAATAATTTGTGTAATAACTACAAAGGAGGAAAAAACATGGCAGATTTAGGAGAAGAAAACAAAGTATCAGGAGTTTTCGGAGGAGTAGAAATAGAAAATATAGGAAAAGAACCAGAAAATGCAGGAACAATCAGACAACCAGAAAACAACAAATTAGTAAAACAAGGATTCTGGAGCAAATTCAAAGCATTCTGGTTACAAGAAATCGACTGGAACAAAGAAATAAAAGTTGAATTAACACCATATCAACAAAAAGTTGAAGATGAAATCAACGAATTTTTACACCAAGAAATCACATGGGAAAAAGTTCATGACTTCTTATTCCAAGAAATCACATTTGGTAAAAAGAAAGAACAAGCATAATGTCTCATTGGGGACGTTTCTGTGTGAGACATTTTGTCCATTTTGGGACATATCTTCTTTAACATAATAGAAAATATGCATGTTATAAAATGTGAATTTTTAGTGAATTAGTAAAAAAGTATAGCAATATTCTAAAATATATGCTATACTTTTTATGCTTTTAGGTACAAAAGGATTTTTTAGGGGTGAAAAATACTATTAAAGGAGTGAAACATATGCCCCGTTCTGCACGACAAATTAGCAATACTAAAGTCTACCATATCATTTTAAGAGGTAATGATAAACAAGATATATTTTATGACAAACAAGATTATGAAAAATTCAAAAATGAAGTTATTAAAGCAAAAGATAAATATCAATGTGAGTTATATGCATATTGTCTAATGAATAATCACGTGCATTTAGTAATTTATGATAAAGAAAGTAAGATTTCAAAAATAATACAAAGTATATCAATAGCATATTCAAGCTATTTTTCTAAAAAATATGAAAAAGTAGGACATTTATTTCAAAATAGATTTTTAAGTAAAAATATTGAAACAAGAGCATATTTACTAGAAGTAGTCAGATACATTCATCAAAATCCATCAAAGGCAAAAATAGCAGATGCAAATAAATATAAATGGAGTAGTTATCAAGAATATATTTATAACGATAAAATTATAAATTCAAAATTTATATTATCTATGTTTGGCGGTACAAAGCAAGAAGCAATTAAAAACTTTGTTTTTTTTCATAGTTATAAAGAAGAAAAACTAAATGATGATTTAGAATATGAAATGATTGAAAAGTTGACTGATGAAAAACTAAAAGAAAAGATAGAAAAGCTATTGAAAATAAATGATGTAAGAGAAATACGAACATATAATACAGAGATAAGAAATGAAAAATTAAAACAACTAAAAGAAATTAAAGGTACTACAAAAGTACAGCTATCAAGAGTTTTAGGAATTAATAAAAAAATGCTTGAAAGAGTAATGAAATAATAATATAATAAGAAAAGTATTAAAATAAAGGGAGGAAATGGGGAAGATGTGTCCCAAAATAGACAAAATGTCTCATAAGGAAACGTCCCCAATGCGACATGGCAAAAAGTAAAACAATATTTGTGTGTAGTGAATGTGGAAATGAATCCAGCAAATGGCTTGGAAAATGCCCAGCATGTAATAGTTGGAACACATTTTATGAGCAAAAAGTAGTTGAAACAAAATCAAGTGGCAGAAATGCAGGTAATTCAGAAAAAATAAATAACAAGCCACAAACACTAAATTCATATCAAGCAAAAGAAACTATTAGAACTTCAACAGGATTTAATGAATTGGACAGAGTTCTAGGTGGAGGATTAGTTAAGGGTTCTTTAGTGCTTTTAGGTGGTGAGCCTGGAATAGGTAAATCTACTCTTATTTTACAAATTTGTGATAAAGTCAAAGGAGAAGGCAAAGTTTTATATGTTTCAGGTGAGGAGTCTGCTGAGCAAATAAAAATGAGAGCAGATAGACTTGGTATTAATAATGATGATATCCTATTTTTGGGTGAGACAGATATTGATATAGTAAATCAAGCAATAATAGATATAAATCCAAAACTTGTAATAATAGATTCTATTCAAACCATGTATTCAGAAGAAATAACTGCAGCAGCAGGAAGTGTTAGCCAAGTAAGAGAAATAACTTCACAAGTAATGAGAGTTTGTAAGTCAAGAGCAATTACGACAATTATTATAGGACATGTGACAAAAGAAGGAAATATAGCAGGACCAAGAGTTTTAGAACACATGGTAGATTGCGTTTTGTATTTAGAAGGAGAAAGATATTTTACATATAGAATTTTAAGAGGTGTAAAAAATAGGTTTGGTTCAACAAATGAAATAGGAATGTTTGAAATGAGAGAAGAAGGAATGTGTGAAATAACAAATCCTTCAGATATACTTATTTCTGAAAGAGAAGATAATCCAGCAGGTTCATGTATAGTATCATGTATGGAAGGTACAAGACCAATACTTGTAGAATTGCAAGCATTAACATCTCAAACAATATATGGATATCCTAAAAGAACTGCAAATGGTATTGATTATAACAGATTAGCATTGTTAATTGCAGTACTAGAAAAAAGAGTTGGATTACAACTAGGTTCACAGGATGTATACCTAAATGTAGTTGGAGGCTTAAGAATTAATGAACCATCAATTGACTTAGGAATTGTTTTAGTTACAGCATCAAGCTTTAAAAATGTACCAATTCCAAAAGATATGGTTATAATGGGAGAAGTAGGACTAACTGGAGAAATTAGAAGAATTAATACAATTGAAAAAAGGCTTAAAGAAGCGGAAAAATTAGGATTTAAAACTTGTATAATACCAGAAAGTAACAAAAGGGACTTGAAAGATAAGTTTAAATTAGATATAATATGTGTCAGAAACATAAATGAAGCTATGAAAAAGGCTGGATTGTAATAATATAATTAAAGTCTAGAATGAAAAGGTGAAGAATTTTGAGAAAAGGTAAAGAAGATAACATTACAGAAATTCTAAAATTAATAGCTCCAGGAACACCTATAAGAGATGGACTAGAAAACATATTAAGAGCAAAAACAGGAGCATTGCTACTAATCACAGACAATGAAGATGTGCTAAAAGAAGTAGTAGATGGAGGATTTATAATAAACGAAGAATATAGTTCATCTAAATTATATGAATTAGCAAAAATGGATGGAGCAATAGTATTAAGTGGAGATTTGAAAAGAATATTATATGCAAATGCACAATTAATACCATCACATGAAATACCAACATTAGAAACAGGTACAAGACATAGAACAGCAGAAAGAACAGCGAAACAGACAGGAGAATTAGTAATTAGCATTTCGCAAAGAAGAAGTATAATTACAGTATTTAAAGGAAATGATAGATATATATTAGAAGATACAGATGTAGTATTAAATAAAGCAAATCAAGCAATACAAACATTAGAGAGATATAAAAAGGTCTTTGATAATAAATTAAACTTACTAAATGAATATGAATTTAATGATATAGTAACACTTCAAAATGTAATAGTTGCAATACAAAGAGCTGAAATGGTAATGAGAATTGTTGAAGAAATACAAAGACAAATCTATGAATTAGGAAATGATGGAAGACTTGTTAGCATGCAACTTGAAGAATTAATAGGTGGACTAGAAAAAGAAGAAATACTAATAATCAAAGATTACATAGTACCACATGGAAGAAAAAAACAAACACCAGAAAAAGTAATAGAAGAATTAGAAAAATTACCTTATGAAGATTTAGCAAAAGATGCAGTAATAGCAAAATTATTAGGATATGAAACATTTGATAATTATGATGAAGTAGCAGTATATACAAAAGGTTATAGGATTTTAAGCAAAATACCAAGAATGCCATCAAATATAGTAGAAAATTTAGTAGGTTCTTTTAAATCCTTCCAACACATCTTAGCAGCAGATATAGAAAGTTTAGATGAGGTTGATGGAATTGGTGAAGTAAGAGCGAGAACAATAAAACAGTCTTTAAAAAGGATGCAAGAACAATTTATATTTGATAACTTAATTTAAAAAATAAAAAAGAAAGCTTATAAAAATGAGTAGATAAAAAAACGAAAGGAAAGATAGAAAGATGAATAAATTAAAAAATATTTTATGGATTATAGCATTAATTTTAGTAATAGCATTAGTAGCAGGAGTTGGATATGGATATTATAAAAATGCAACAATGGAAGTAACAAACCCAGTGGCAACAATGGAAATAGAAAATTATGGAACAGTAAAAATAGAATTATATCCAGATTTAGCACCAGAAACAGTTGCAAACTTTATAACACTTGCAAATAGAGGATTCTATGATGGATTAACCTTCCATAGAGTAGTAAAAGACTTCATGATACAAGGAGGAGATCCAGAAGGAACAGGCCAAGGTTCAGCTAAAATATCAGACTTAAAAGATGGTGGAGAAGATACATACTACTCAATAAAAGGTGAATTTGTAGCAAATGGAGTAGATAACACTTTAAAATTTGAAGAAGGAGTAATAGGAATGGCAAGAAATGACTATACATCATACTCATCAACCCTAACAGAAGAATCATATAACTCTGGAAGTTGTCAATTCTTTATAGTTACAGCAAATAGTATTACAACTTCAGGCTATGATACAAATAATAGGATTAATATTTCATCATTAAATGGATATTACACATCATTTGGAAAAGTAATAGAGGGAATGGATGTAATACATAATATAGAAAATGTAGAAGTAAAAGCAGCAGATGACAGCGAAGAAACAGGAAACACTGAAGTAAGTACACCAGTAAATCCAGTAACAATAACATCAATAAAAGTAGAAACAAATGGAGTAGACTATGGATTACCAGAAACATTAACACCATTTGACTACATGAGCTGGATGTATCAACAATATGGATTAGACCCAAGCACATTAACAGAATAGGGATTAGGGGACGGTCCTAAAAATCCCTAAAAACAGGGATTTAGGGACGGACCTTAGTTTATAAATTAAATAAGAAAGAACAATACTTTTTAGACAAAAAATTGTTGGATTTTTTGTCAGAAATTTTTGAATAAAATTCTTGAAAAAAGGTTGACAAATGGGGTAGAAATTAGGTATAATATTAACTGTGCTTAACTTATAACTGTGCACGTAAACAATGGTGGATGTAGCGTAGTTGGTTAACGCGCCAGTTTGTGGCACTGGAGACCGTGGGTTCGAGTCCCATCTTCCACCCCAGATTTATAATTTTATATTGGGCTGTAGCCAAGCGGTAAGGCACCAGACTTTGACTCTGGCATGCGCTAGTTCGAATCTAGCCAGCCCAGCCAATAAAAATTAGCGACTTTCAAGAAATTGAGAGTTGTTATTTTTTATAGAAAATAATATTTATAATTTGTAGTAAAATCAAAAAACAATATAATAATAACTTTTTCGAAAGGGTGATAAAATGGATAATATAAATTTAATGAAATACTGGATAAATAGTAGTGATGAAGATTATGATGCAATGCAAGTAATGTATAAAAATAAAAAAAATACATGGACTTTGTTTTTAGGACATTTAGTTATAGAAAAATTATTTAAAGGATTATATGCAAAGAAAAATGAAGAAAATCCATATACAATAAAATCTCATAATTTATTAGCATTGGCAGAAAAATGTAATTTAGATTTAACAGATGAGCAAATTGAAAAATTACAATTAATTACTCAATTTAATATAAGCGCAAGATATGATGATTATAAAGAGAATTTTAAGCAGAAATGCACAGATGAATATACTTCAGAACAAGTAAAAAATATTGAGGAGGTAAGAAAATGGTTAAAAGAACTATTGACAGCAGAATAATGGAGTCAATAAAAAAATATATAGAGAAAATAAGCCAATATTATAAAATAGAAGCAATAATATTATTTGGCTCTTATGCAAAAGGAACAGAAAATGAAGATAGTGACATAGATATAGCAATTATTTCAAGCGATTTTAGTGATATCATTGAAGATGGTGCAAAACTAATTGGTTTAACTTGGAAAATAGATACTAGAATAGAGCCACACCCAATAACAACAGAAGATTATAAAAAAGTTTCAAATCCATTTGTAAGAGAAGTTGTAGATACAGGAATAAAAGTAGCATAGGAGAATTTTAAGTAAATGTTGGGTTCTTTATTACCAATCTTCTACTAACATAAAAATCGTAGTGCAAGGATTTTTATTCGCATTAGAAAAGACGCGATTAAAATCTTCATATATTTCTTTATAGTATTTCTGCTTTTATCATGATTTCGCATTGGTATCTATATTAAATTCTTCAAATACTGGAATAGCACCATATCTTCCAGTTATATAATCCTTATTATAAGTTGCATCATTTCTAACTTTGGTATTGTCAATTTTATAATCAGATAGAGAAAATAATTCAGAAACACCAAAGTTATCTTTTTCAGTAAACCAAATTTCATCTCTTCTAAAAGTATCTTTATTTAAATTTGTTATATCATGTGTTGTATAAATCAACTGACCATTACCAACATTTTTTTCTTTATCATGAAATAGATTAATAATATATCTTGTTAAAAGAGGGTGTAGTTTAGCATCTAATTCATCAATAAATAATCTACTTCCATCTTCTAATGCATCCATTATAAAGTTATACAAATAAAACATTTTTAAAGTTCCTTTTGATTCTAAAGAGAAAGGTAAAAGTGTTTTTTCTCCATTTTCATTTTTATGGACAGCTTTTAATTCTATTCTTGAAAGTACACCATTATTAATATCTTTTATATCTCTTGTTTTTACCTCAATATCATCAATGCCTAAATCAAATACTTTTATAAACTCGACTAATCTTTTTTTGTATTCTTTTATCGTAGAATGTGGATTACTAAAATTAGGAAAAATAACAGACTTCCAAGCACATCAAATAGAACATCAATTAGGAGCATATACAAATTGTAATCATGGTCAAGGATTAGCAATTATTCATCCTAAACTATATACTCACATATATAAAGAAAATATTTCTAAATTTGCTCGTTTTGCAAAAGAAGTTTGGAATGTAGATAGTGAAGGATTAAGCGATGAAGAAGTTGCTAAAAAAGGAATTGAAGAGTTAGACAAATTTATAAAAGAAATGATGAAATTTATGAAATATTAATAGAATGTTTATAAAATTTTTTAGAACCTATTGACTTGAAGTAGGCTCTAAAATGTAAAATATAAGAAATTAAAAAATAAGGAGGAAAAAAATGAATAAGAAGGTTATAGCTTTAATTGTAGTTATCATTTTAATAGTGATAATTGGAGTAGTAGCATATTTTATGAGTCAAAATTCAAACCAAAATGAAAATAGCACAAATACTAATCAAGAAAGATTAGCAAACCAAACAGATGAAAATAATCAAGCAGAAAACAATGTCACAACACCAGATGAAAATACTGGAGCAAATACAGAAACAGAAACTGGAAAAACATTAGTTGTATACTATTCTGCACAAGGACATACAGAAGAAGTAGCACAAAAAATAGCAAATAATTTAGGAGCTGATATTTTTGAAATCCAACCAGTAGATGAATACACTTCAGAAGATTTAGACTGGACAGATGACAATTCAAGAGTAACAAGAGAGCATGAAGATGAGTCATTAAGAAATATCGAACTTGTTTCTACTTCAGTAGATAATTGGGAGAGTTATGACACAGTAATAATCGGATATCCAATATGGTGGGGTATTGCAGCATGGCCAGTAGATACTTTTGTTAAAGCAAATGATTTTAATGGAAAAACAGTAATACCATTCTGCACATCATCATCAGGTTTAGGACAAAGTGGAGATTTACTAGCTGAAGAAGCAAATGGTGGAAATTGGTTAGAAGGACAACGTTTTAGGTCAAATCCATCAGATTCAGACATAAATACATGGACAGATAGCTTAATGCAATAATTTAGATAATGTAAAAAAATAGTGCTAATTGTAGTTCAAGCAATTAGCACATACATCCCCTTTTTTCAGGAATTATTCTATAATTTTAGGATTATAGGATAATTCTTCTTAGTTTATATAAATACAAATTTAGTTAGAATTAATAAAGATTACGCTTTTTCGAGTAAAGAAATAGAAAACAAAACAATTCTATTTGACGAAGATACAAATAAAATAATAAAAGATTTAGGAGTAAAACCTTATGTATTCCCAATGCCAGTATTGATGATTGCTACATATGGAGAAAATGATAAAGTAGATGTTATGAATATGGCTTGGGGAGGAATTTGTTCAAACAATATGGTGGCATTAAATATAAGTGAAGGACATAAAACAGCTAAAAATATAAAAGAAAGAGGAACTTTCACATTAAGTATTGCTGATGTAGACCACTTAGAAGAATCAGATTTTTTCTGAACAGCATCAGGAAATAATATGGAAGATAAATTTGAAAGAACAGGAATGCATGCAGTAAAAAGTTCAAGAGTAGATGCTCCAATAATTGAAGAATATCCTTTAACTTTAGAATGTAAAGTAGTAGAGCTTCAAAATGAGACTTATGGATTTAGAGTATTAGGAGAAATAGTGAATGTTGTAGCTGATGAAAAGGTTTTGGATGAAAATGGAAAAGTTGCCCCTACTAAATTAAATGCTTTTGTATTTGACCAATTTCAAAATGAATATTATGAGATAGGCAAAAAAGTTGGAACTGCTTGGAAAAGTGGAAAGAAATTTATGGATAAATAAAATCAGAATTCTAATTAACAAAAGCTCTACCATA
>CAWVDV010000144.1:0-18352 GCA_963928115.1 Bacillota bacterium
AGACGATGAAAAGGCAGAAGTTATAAATTATGGACTACAAAATATAGTTGGAGAAATACCAAAGATATTCATAATGCTGGGTGTAGCAGCTATATTAGGAATATTTCCATTAGCACTATTTACATTTGTTGTTTTGCTTCCATATAGAGGAGCATCAGGAGGAGTACATTTAAAAACACATATAGGTTGTATTATATTTACTACATTATTTTATTGTGCAATTCCATTTGTTTCACAATATTTTGTATTAGAAGGAATAATAAAATATATAGTAATTGGATGTGTATGGATATTTGGAATGATAATGATAAAGCTATATGCACCAGCAGATACTGAAGCAGTCCCAATATTAGCTAAAAAAGATAGAAGGAAAAAACAAGTAGTTTCATATATTACTTTTTCACTTGGATTAATAGCAGCCTGCATAATACAAAATAATGTGATTTCAAATATATTGATATTAGCTAATTTTATTCAAACAATAACAATTACTAAATTTGTATATAGATTGACTAAAAGTAAATATGGATATGAAGTATATGGAGATACTTCAGCACAATCAATCTAGTAAATACAAAATATATACCGGTGATATTTTGTGTTATATAATTTTACCAAAGAGGGGGAATTTACAATGGTTAAATTTTTAGCAAAATTAGCAGAAAAATATGCAAAAGCAACAAATACAGCATGTGCAATGTTTTTAGTTTTTCATCAACCAAAAATGCCAGCTTCTATGATTAAAAAAGATTAGTAAAAAAAGGCATTGGTAAAAATAGGACGTAAAATTATTTTTACCAATGTATGTAACTTTTTAAAAGTTATATAGTTAGCAATCCAATGTAAAACAGCTTAGTAAAGCTGTTTTTTAATATCAATAAAAGAATCCAACTAAAATGTTGGATTTTAATAATATATTTCTAATTGTTGAACGAAGAATTTTTCATTTTTTGTAGTAAACAAATTAGTATTTTTATTTTTCTTAACTATTTTACGAACTTCCCATAATCCTAATCCACTATGTTCTTCTTTTCCAGAAACACCTTTTTCAAATATTTTTTCAGTATCTACATCTTTATTTTTATATGTATTTTCAACTATAATTAATTGTCTAGAATTTCTAGAATCTTCTCTAAATGTTAGATTAATTAATTTTTCTTCACATTCTGAACTAGCTTCAATTGCATTATCAAGTAAAATACCTAAGATTCTTGCAAATACATATATTTTCATATTAAGTTTTGATAAGTCTAATAAAAATGTAATATTAACTTTAATGTCTTTTGAATCAGCTTCATAATATTTTTTTGTTAGTAAATTATATATACCATCATTATTAACTATTTCTGGATTTAAAATATATAAGTTATTAACTCTTTGGCAGTCATCTTCAAGTTGTAAGTAGTACTTTTTTAATCCTTCCATGTCATTTGTTCTAATAAATCCACCAATTGTTGTAACTATGTTGTCAAAATCATGTTTAAATCCTCTTACATTATCATGTAATATACGTAATGTATTATTATATTCTTCTGCACTTTGTAATTTTTTGTTTGTTAAGGTTAATTCAAATATTCTAGTTAGAGTATAGATACTCAAAATAAAATATGCAAGTAAAGAGATAAAACTTAAAAAAGTAATAACTAGAGGGAGTCTATCAATATAGTATATGGTGATAATTGATTGAGCAATTAGTGTAATTATTCCTAAAATTATATTCAATATAATTATTATTTTGGAGTGCTTATCAATATTATCTACAAAATTTATTTTTAAATTTTTATGTCTAAATATAAAAAGTATAATTGTAAGTATAATGTATACGGTACATATATATAGAACTCTATACACAGGTACTAAGAGTAATTCGTTACTTGTTATATCAAATATATTTAAAAACGGATTTAATAGTAATGCACCAATAATGTTAAAGATTATGCCAGCAAGTACAACTGAAATTATTATTTTGAAAAATGAAGATTCATTCTTAAATTTTAAATATAATATGAGTGATAATACCGTATAATTAATAAAGATATTGTAAAGGTTATTTCCAATTTTTAAATTAAAAATACCTATTATTGAAAGTATCAATATTATGCCTACTAGTTGTTTTTTGCTGCATTTAAGATTTGAAAGTGATAAAGACAAAGATATCATGAAATAGCTTTCTATAAAAGTAGCTAGTGAAACTAATATATTTACTAACTCCTCATTGGGAGTACTAATTGCAATCCAAATATTATTTAAAACTTCCATAACTTTTTAAAACCTCCATAAACTCACTTTTATATTTAGGCCCTATATCACAAGTAGAACCATCTCTAAAAGTGATAGTACCAGAAACAGGCTCTATATCCTTAATCTGATTAATGTTAGCAATACAAGATTTGTGACACCTAATATACGTTTTAGGCAATCTATCCTGAAACTTATTAAAAGAACTATAAGTATCATAATCACGAGAAGGAGTATGAAAAACCAACTTCATACCATCCCTTTTAACATACTGAATCTCAGACTCATCAACCAAAGTATTTTTATTGTCAATTCTCAAATAGCGTTTATTTAAGCCATTGACATCCTCAAATAAACGAACAACAGTATCCTCGAGTCTATCATAAGTAATAGGCTTAGCAATATAATCAAAAGTTTTATACTTATAAGCTACCATAGCATATTCTAAATGACCTGTTGTAAAAATTAAATAAGAATTCTTTTTAACTTTTCTAATCTCTTCTGCAAGTTCTAGACCAGTTTTACTAGACTTCAAATTAATATCTAGTAAAAATACATCAGAAGGATTACGTTTGATATAATCTAATATATCTTCAGAATTATCAGACTTAAAAGAAACTTCTGCTTCAAAATTATTTTTTGTAAAGATGTTTTCTAGCATTTTTTCCAATTTGTCTAATATATTCAAATTGTCATCACAAATTACAAAATGTAACATTTTAAAACTCCTTTATCATATGAATTACGTACAATATAAATAAAGGATGACTAAAATGTCATATTCCCTTTATTTTCCAGACGCATTACCAATATAATCCAAAAAACGAAACTTGTCAATAGAAAAATACAAAAATATCCATAAATTTACAATAAAGTTCAAAATAGTTGAAATTTCTAGCAAAAATAATTTTGAATAGTATTCAGAAAAAGAAAATCATATCAAAATATATTATAAAATTAAGACTAGATATATAGAATATTTTATGTTAAAATATAAGCATAAAAAAAGAAAAGAGGTAAAGCAATGATAGATTTTACAAATGCGATAGAAGAATTTAATAATTATAAAGGTTCAGAAAAAAAGAAAACATTAATATATGATAATAAAAAATATTTAGTAAAATTTCCAGACCCAGTAAGGGAAAAAAATAAAAATATATCATATATAAATAATGCTTTTTCTGAATATGTTGGAAGCAATGTATTTAGAATGGCAGGTTTTAAAGTGCAAAATACACTTTTGGGAAAATATTTATATAACGGAAAAGAAAAAATAGTGTGTGCATGTGAAGATTTTACTGATGATGAAAATATATTATATGAATTTGAAAATTTGGCATTAAGTACAAATCCTGATAAAAAGATAGAAACAGAATTAAAAGATATAATGGAAGTTATAGAAGAAAGTAAAATGATAAATAGTATAGAAACAAGAGAAAAGTTTTGGGATATGTTTGTAATAGATAGTTTAATCGGAAATACTGATAGACATAATGGGAATTGGGGATTTTTATTAAATAGGAAGACATCACAAGTTATTTTTTCTCCAATTTATGATTGTGGTTCATGTTTAAATCCAATGCTTGAAGACGAAGAATTAGAGAAGATAAACGAAAGTGAATTGAAAAATTTGGCTATTAATTGTTATTCTTGTATAAGAGAAAATGGGAAAAAGATAAATTACATGTCATTTATTAAACAAATGAGAAATGAAGAATGTAATGATGCAATAAAGAAAATATTTGCTAATATTAATATAGATGAAATAAAGAGTTTTATTGATGGAATAGAATGTATGTCTAAAGCAAGAAAAGAATTTTATAAAAATATTATAAATTGTAGATATGAGATAATTAAAGAGGTATATGGTAAAATTTCAAAATAATTTGTCTAGGAGGAATGTAATGAAAGATTTAAGAATAGAAAAATTAGTAAACAACTTATTAACATATTCAGTAAATATCCAAAAAGGAGAAAATATCTTAATAGAAGTATTAGGAGAAGATGGAATACCACTTGCAAAAGAGTTAATAAAAAAGGCAGAAGCATTAGGAGCAAAACCATATTTTAATGTTGTTAATTATGAGCTACTTAGAGTTATGTTAGAAAATGCAACAGAAGAGCAAATCAAAATGTATGGAAAACATGATGCAGAAAGAATGAAAGATATGCAGGCATATATTGGAATTAGAGCAACAGGAAATAATAGTGAATTAAGAGGAATATCAAAAGAAGTAATGGAGTTATATAATAAATACTATACCCTACCTGTTCATTTTGAAGAAAGAGTAAAACATACGAAATGGTGTATATTAAGGTATCCTAATAATTCAATGGCACAAATGAGTAAAATGAATATAGATGAATTTCAAGATTTTTATTATAAAGTATGTAATTTAGATTATTCAAAAATGTCAAAAGCAATGGATTCATTAAAGGAATTATTAAATAAAACTGATAAAGTTCATATTGTAGGAGAAGGAACAGATTTAACATTTAGTGTAAAAGGAATACCAGCGGAGAAATATACAGGAACATTTAATATTCCAGATGGTGAAGTTGCTTCAGCACCAGTAAAAACAAGTGTAAATGGATGTATAACATATAATACTGAAACAAGTTATAATGGAATTTTATTTAACAATATAAGATTTGAATTTAAAGATGGAAAAATTGTAAAAGCAACATCTAATAAAACCAAAGAATTAAATGAAATATTAGATACAGATGAAGGTGCAAGATATATAGGAGAATTTGCTTTCGGACTTAATCCATATATAGAAAAGCCTATTGGAGATACATTATTTGATGAGAAAATTAAAGGAAGTTTTCATTTTACACCAGGCGATAGTCTAGAAGAAAGCGATAATGGAAATCGCTCAAGTATTCATTGGGATATAGTGAATATTCAAACTCCTGAATATGGCGGAGGAGAAATATATTTTGATGATGTTTTGATAAGAAAAGATGGGAGATTTGTATTGCCAGAATTACAAGGTTTAAATCCAGAAAATTTAATGTAGTAATAAAAATATACTATAGATTTTTTAGGTTTCATTGTATTAAAAACAAATTTGTGATAATATAATTTTAAAATGAGAACGAAAAAAGGAGACAGCCTTCATGGAAAAAAATATTAAAAATATTATTTTATTAGGCGAGAATGTTAATACAGAATTAAAAGAAGCTACTAATGGATTACCAAAAAGTGTATTTGAATCGGTATGTTCATTTTTAAATACTACAGGAGGGTATATTATTTTAGGAGCAAACGATAAAAAAGAAATAATTGGAATAAAAGAAGAACTAATAGAAAAAATCAAAAAAGATTATACAACACAATGTAATAATAAAGAAGTTATAAATCCAACTATTTTGTCAGAATTACATGAAATAAAGATAGATGGAAAAATACTTTTATATACTCATATCGAAGAATCAACTGAAATTCATAAATGTAAAGGAAAAGTTTTTATTCGTAATTATGAAGGTGATTTTGATATATCAAATAATATTCCACTAATTGCTAGTATTCACAATAAAAAACGAAAAATATTTGATGAAGATACAATTTATCCATATGTCTCAGTAGAAGAAGATTTAAGACATGACTTAATAGAAAAAGCAAGGAAGCTAGCAAATTCAAATGTCAAGAAAAGACATATTTGGATGGATATGAGTGATTTAGAATTGCTAAAAAGTGCAGGATTATATAAAGTAGATAAGGAAACAGGCAAACAGGGAGTGACACTTGCTGGAGTTATGCTATTTGGAAAAGATGATGTGATTTCAAATATTAATCCTTATTGTAGAACAGATGCTTTATATAGAGTAGATGATTTAGACAGGTATGATGATAGAGATTTTGTAGAAACCAATTTAATAGATATGTATGATAGATTAATTGATTTTATAGCAAAATATACAATGGATAGATTTGCATTAGATGAAAATGCAAGAAGAGTCAGTCCAAGAAATGTAATGGCACGTGAAATAGTTTTAAATACTCTTATGCATAGAGATATAACAGATGGTCATACAAGTAGAGTAATTATTTATAAAGATAAATTAATATGTGAAAATCCAAATTCTTTTAGAACAAATGGATTACTTACCATAAAAAATTATACTCCATTTGCAAAAAACCCTACTCTTGCAAAATTTTTTAGAGAAATAGGATATGCAGATGAGTTAGGTAGTGGTTTTATAAAAATTACAAAAAATTCATATTTGTATTCAGGAAAACCGCCTATTTTTGAAGATAAAGAGATGTTTAGAGTAACAATTCCACTGTTGAGAGATGAAAAATTAGATGAAAAAGATTTAATTAATTTGGCAAATGATACTTTAAATGATACTTTAAATGATACTTTAAATTTACTAAAAATAAATCCTAATATAAGACAAAAAGATATAGCTATGAAATTACAAGTTTCTGAAGTAACAATAAAAAGAAATATAAAAGAATTAAAAGAAAAAGGATATATTGAAAGAGTAGGTTCTAAAAAGACTGGACATTGGAAAATATTAAAAAACAATTAATATATTAAAATGGAAACTTAGTATTTTTTAGAAAATATTAATAAATTGTCATTTTTAGAACAAAAAAATGTGAAAATAAATTTTAAAACTAGGAGAAAGAAAAATGAGTATTAATAAGAACAAATACAATATAATAACCCTATGTGGCTCAATCAAATTTAAAGATGAATTTATGAAAGTTCAAGAAAAACTTACTTTAGATGGAAATATTGTTTTAACACCTAATTTTTTTAATAATATAAAAAAAGAAGAAATAGATTTAGAGACTAAAAGAATGTTAGATGAAATGCATAAACAAAAAATAGATATGTCAGACGAAATTTATGTGATTAATTTTGGTGGGTATATTGGAGAAAGTACAAAAACTGAAATTGAATATGCAAAAACAAAAGGTAAAAAGGTTTCTTATTTGGAAAGTATAAAATAGTAAATTATAGGTGATGTTATGAAAAAGTGGAAAGTAATTAGAATTATTACTTTAATTATATTAATATGTTTTATAATATTTGCAGGATATATAATCATAGGTAATTTGTTAGAAGGAAATTATTATAATGATATTTTGGGATGTACAACATTCTACTGGTATGAACGTGCTTGGATGCTAATGATGTTATATTTATATATTCTGGGAATACCTTTATTGATAGATGTTGCAATTTTTATTTTATCTGTACTAAAAATAAAGAAATTATCAAAGAAATAATAGAGATATAGCAAGACAAATATATTTTGTTTATATAAAAGTAATAGGTTTGAAAAATATCTATTGCTTTTTTCTTTTGAGTAATAAAAAAGAAAGAAAATCATAAAATTAAAAGAAAAAAGCAAAAAAGCAATTAAGCTATTAAAATTTGTGGAGGATTTGTAATGAAAAAAAACAAAACTATAACTAAAATCTTCATAATTATATTATTGGCAATAATAATATTTGCTCTCAGCATGATGTCAATGAAGCAAAAAGAAAATACTATAGAAACAAGTGTAGAAAATATAAGTAATAAAAAAATAAGTTGGGGAATAAAAAGAAACAATAACCATGAGCAACCAGATGTGGGAAAAGATTATCAACAAATATTAGAAGAAAATGGTGGAATCTGTTTAGGAGATAAAGAAACAAAAAATATATATTTAACTTTTGATGAAGGTTATGAAGCAGGATATACAGAGCAAATATTAGATATTTTAAAAGAAAACGATGTAAAAGCTACATTCTTTCTAACAGCTCACTATGTAAATACACAAGAAAAATTAGTAAAAAGGATGATAGATGAAGGGCATATAATAGGAAACCATACAGTTAATCATAAAAGTATGCCTAGTTTAAGTGAAGAAGAAATAAGAAAAGAAGTATTAGATTTACATCAAGTAATGAATGAAAAATTTGGATATGAAATGAAGTATATAAGACCACCAAAGGGAGAATTTAGTGAACGAACATTGAAAATAACTAATTCCTTAGGATATAAAACAGTAATGTGGTCATTTGCGTATGAAGATTGGAACGAAGATAAACAGCCAGATGAAGAAAAATCAAAACAAAAAATATTAGATAACTTGCATAATGGAGAAATAATGTTGTTACATGGAAATTCAAAAACAAACACAAATATTTTAGATAGTGTAATAAAAGAAACTAAGAACATGGGATACACATTCAAGTCCTTAGACGAATTTGTTTAATGTCTCATATGTACCTGGTCCGGGTGAGACAAAATGTCTCAAATGTACCTGGTCCAAATGAGACACGAAGTGGCGTCCCTAAAGTGACCCAAAATGGTCACTCCGAACCTGTCCCCAAAGTGACCAAACCGACCAAAGAGAGGAGGCAAAAAACATGAAAAATAAGAAAAAGCAACAGTTTGGAAAATTAGATAGATTATTAGAATTACCAAAAGAAGTATGTTCCAATGTGCCAAAAATAATAATAACAGGTTTTGATGAAATGCTAATTGAAAATTTTAAAGGCATTTTAGAATATGAAGAGTTTTATGTAAGAATTAATACCTACATTGGAATTATAAATATAAATGGATATGAATTAAATTTAGAAAATATGACAGATGATGATATCAAAGTTACAGGAAAAATTGAAAGTTTTGATTTTGAGAGGATTATAGACGAAGGAGAATGAGATGTTTATAAAAATATTGCTTAGTTATTTAATCGGTTATCTGGTTATTGAAATAGAAGGATATTATATAGAAAGATATATAAATATTTGTAGAAATCAAGGAATAGCAATATGGCATTTAAAAAGGCAAGAAGATATAAAACTGATTTTTAGAGCAAGAATACAAGATTTTAAAGAATTGATAAAAATTGCTAAAAAAACAAAATGTAAATTGAAAATAAAAAATAAAAAAGGATTACCATTTTTATTTCAAAGATATAAAAAAAGAAAAATATTTTTGTTTTTGTTGATAATATTAGCATTTTTCATAATTTTATCCTCAAATTTTGTATGGAATGTGGAAATTCAAGTAGAAGATAATCTAGAAATTGCAAATATTGAAGAAGATATAAGAAATGCGGGATTAGATATAGGTAAGCTAAAAAGCAAAGTTGATACAAAAAGTATTATTAATGAAATAAGATTAAAAAGAGATGATGTTGCATGGATGGGGATAGAAATAAAAGGTACAAATGCTATTGTAAAATTAGTAAAAGCAGATGAAAAACCAGAAATTATTGACGATGATGAATATTGTAGCATTATTTCTGATAAGGCAGGTGTAATAACAAAAATAAATGCACAAACAGGAACAGCAAATGTTAAAGTTGGAGATACAGTTAATGTTGGAGATACATTAATAAATGGATGGATGGAAGGAAAGTATACAGGAATTAGATATGTACATGCAAAAGGTGAAATTGAGGCAAAAGTTTGGTATACAAAATATAAAAATGTAAGCTATAATGCTACGGAAAGGAGTGAAACAGGAAATACAGAAACAAAATATGCAATAAAATTTAATAATTTTAAAATAAATTTTTCAAAAGGGCTTTCAAAATTCGAAATTTATGATACAATAGAAACGGAAAGTAAAATGAAGTTATTTTCAGATTTTTATTTACCAGTTTCAATAGTTAAAACAACATATAAAGAAATAGAAGAACAACAAAAAACATATAGTATCGAAGAAGCTAAAAATATAGGGATACAAGAATTAGAGCAAGAATTGAACCAAGAAATAGAAAATAAAGAAGCGATTGTAAATAAAAATATAAATACCTATGAAAAAGAGGACAGTGTAGATATTTATGTGACATATGAAGTATTAGAAAACATAGGGACAAATGAAAAAATTGTATTTTGAAGGGATGATAGCAATGGAAGAAAGAAGCCTTAGAATAACGGGAGCAGATAAAACTTTTATAAATAAAATAACAAATACATTAACAAAATTATTAATACCTACAAAAATAGGAATTAATGGTATGCTTATATCAATAAAAAGAAATAGCTTGATAAAAGCATATGAAAATTATATGCAAGAAGAAAATTATGATAAAGAAGAACAGGAAAAGAAATACGATTCATGTTATGAAGCATATTTAGAGGCTTTAGATAAATATGTTATGGATTCAATTTACAAAAAAGTTAAAAACAATACTGCATCAGAATTTGAGCAAAATGCATTATCAAAATATTATGAAGTTACAAGTTTGAAAGAAAGTGAATACATAGAGTATAAATATAGAAAACAAAAATATCTATTAGAGTTGGACTATGAAGGAATAAAAGTTAATGGAAAAGAAAAAATAAAAGAAAAATATGAGAAATTTTATATTTCTAAAATGGATTCATTATATAAATCTATTTTGAAAAATTATTCAATAAAAGTAGCAGATAATATAAGTAATTATGACTCAACAAAAGAGTGGATTTATACAAAAATCTTTTATACATTAGAGGATTACATTCAAAATATATTACCTTTAAAGCTAGAACTAAATCAAGATGAAAGTTTAAAGAGTGTAGTTTCAGATTATGAAAAATATGAAAGCTATACTGTTGGAAAATTAGATACAAAAGATAATATCGAAAAAAATATGATATTATTAGGAATTAGTAGAAAATTATTTACACATAGTTTGCCATTAATTGTTGCAGAACAATGTTATGAAAAATTGTTAAAAGATGCAAGAAGTTTAGTGCAAGATACAAAAATGGCAGTAAAAAGAGAAAAAGCTTATTCAATGTTAATAAATCTAATAGAAGACTATAATGTAAAACTATTATCAACAAAAGTATATTGGGAATCTCAAAAAGAAAAAGATGAGTACAAAAATTTCTGGAAACAATATCAAGAAATTAAAAAATTAAAAGAGACAGATTTTATTGAATATGTAAAACAAAAAGAGATATTGTTTATAAGAAATGATATGAAAAAATTAAATACTGGAAAAACAGATTTTTCAAAATTAATGAAGTATTATAAAAGAAAATTAGTAGATTATGGGGTTATGAGACAAATTCAAAATTCTTGTATATCACAAGGAAAATATACAAAAATTAAACAAGTTGCATAATATTGTAATTATATAGCTAGAATAATATATTAAATATTTTTTGTACCTTGTTGTCGCAACCAAAAAAATAAAAGTTGGTAGGTTGCTCCAATCGCACTCGCTATCGCTCGTTTGGTCGCTACGCGGTACTGCGAAATATTTAATATATTATTCTAGCTAATAGATAAAGAATTACAAGGGTATAATTAAAAATAAAGGATGAAACGAGAAATGTACGAGATAGTTTATGATGGAATTGATGAAAAAGAAGAATATAAAGATGTAATAGAGAAAGTATTAGCACAGTGCTTTAAAGAAGAAAAATTAGAAGATTCTAAATTGTGTGTAACAGTAACTTTGACAACACCAAAGACAATTCAAGAAATAAATAAGCAATATAGGAATATTGATAGAGCAACTGATGTACTTTCTTTTCCTATGTTTGAAAAGGACGAGTTAGATAGCAAGATACAAGAAAATGATTTTGAAAATGAAGATATTTTAGGTGATATTGTTGTATCTGTTGAAAAAGTTAATGAACAGGCAATTGAATATGGACATAGTTTTGAAAGAGAATTAAGTTACATGATAGTACATGGATTTTATCATTTAATGGGATATGACCATATTAAAGAAGATGATAAAAAAGTCATGAGGAAAAAAGAAGAAAATATCTTGAGAAAATTGGATATTACTAGATAATATATTAAAATAATTTAATGGAAAAACACGAAGGAAAGGAAGTTGAAGGATGAATCAAAATGGTGGAGTGAAGGTTTTAATTGCAATATTAGTTATTTTAATAATAGCCGCCGGAGCAGTTTTAGCATATAAAATAATGCAAGATAAAGATAATCAAGAAGTTGTTTCAGAAGAAAATAATGTATTAACAGCAGTAGTCGAAGAAAAAGAAGTTCAAATATTTAAAGGAAATGATAGACCTATTGCGGTTATGATAGATAATCATGATGATGCTTGGCCACAGGCTGGCTTGCAAAAAGCATATATGGTTTATGAAATAATTGTAGAAGGAGGAGAAACAAGACTAATGGCACTATTTAAAGGTGTAGATGATGTGGAAAAAATAGGGCCAGTAAGAAGTGCAAGACATTATTTTATTGATTATGCAATGGAAAATGATGCAATATATGTACATTTTGGAGAAAGTCCACAAGCATCAAGTGATATAAAAAAATATAGTATAGCAGAAATTGATGGGATTTCAGAAGATGGTACTACATTTTGGAGAGTAAAGGATAAAAAAGCCCCACATAATGCAGTAACAAGTATGGAAAATTTAATAAAATCGGCTAAAAATAAAAATTTTAGAATGACATCAAGTGAAGAAAGTGTTTTAAATTATGTGGCAGATGAAGTTAATTTAGAAGAAGGGCAAGGAGCAGTAAGTGTAACAATTCCTCATTCTCAACTTCAAACAGTAAAATATGAATATGATGAAGAAAATAAAGTATATGAAAGATTTGCAAGAAAAGAAGCACAAGTTGATTGGGATACTGATGAGCCAATTACAGTAAAAAATATAATAATAACATTTTGTGATAATTATACATTATCAGATGCTGAAAATAAGGGAAGACAAGGGCTTAAAAATATAGGAACATTTGATGGATATTATATTACAAATGGTAAAGCAATAAAAATTAAATGCATTAAAAATGCAAGAGATGAAAAAACAGTTTATCAAGATTTGAATGGAAATGAGATAGATGTTAATGATGGAAATACATTTGTACATATTTGTCCAACTGATGCAGATGTTGAAATTGTAGCACCAGTAACTCCAGAGACTACAAATAATACAAGTAGTATTGAATAATAAATTAAATATGATTAACAGATAGTTATGAAAGGAAGTAATTAGATTGAATATTTATGATACAGCAAATAGATTAGCTCAAGAAATTAAGCAATCAGAAGAATATATGAATTACAAAATGGCAAAACAAGCATTAAATTTAAATAAAGACTTAAAAGAGAAAATGGCTGAATTTGAAAAAATGAGATATGATGTACAAATTCATATGATGCAAACAGGAAAGCAAGATGAAGAGAAGTATAAGGAAATGCAAGAAAAATATGCTGAGTTGATAGAGATTGATGAGGCTAAAAAGTTTTTTGAGGCTGAAACTAAATTTAATATTGTGATTGCAGATGTTAATAGGATTATTGGTGAGGCTATTAAGGATGTTATGCAATAAGAAGAAAGGAGCTAAAAATGGGCTTTATTGTGTTAGGGATTATTTCACTAATTTTATTATTGGTTCTAAAAATATTATTTGGATATAGTCAAAAAACATTTAAAAAGTTAGCAGAAAATAAAGAACTAGATGATTTAGCCAAAAAATATCCTGATAATATAGATATTTGTAAAGATTATTTAAAAAAATTAAATAATGAAAAAGTTGAGATAGAACAAAGCGAAGATGGAGAAGCAAGTTTATATATAGCAATATCAAATAAAATAATAATTGCAAATATAAAGAAAACTTTTACAAGAATTCAAACAATTGCACATGAATGTTTACACTCAATTCAAGATAGAAAATTACTATTATTTAACTTTATATTTTCAAATATATATTTACTATATTTTATAGTAGTTGCGTTATTGGCAATATTTAAAGTATTGCCATATGAAATGCTTTTTGTAGCAATATTTTTAGTTCTAAGTTGTGTATATATAACTGTTAGAACATATTTAGAAAATGATGCAATGATAAAGGCGAGATTTTTAGCAAAAGAATACCTGGAAGAAAAGAAAATTTCTTCAAAAGAAGAAATTGAAAAATTAGTTAATGGTTTTGATGAAGTAAATAAAGTTGGAATCAAATGTGTTAATTATTATTTCTTCATGGAAGTAATGATGAAGTTATTTGTGCTTTGCACAATTTGTTTGATTCGTTAGGGACGTGCCAAATCGTTTTATTTTGACACCAAAAGGGACAGATCTGAGAAATGTTACAGATTATATCTATATTTGCAGTAAACAAAAAAACAAAAAACGACAATTTTGTTTAGTACACTAAACAAAATTATTGACAAAATCTTCTAATTGTGTTATACTACATAAAAAGAAAAGAGGGATTTAGATGATTATTCGTGAAAGGTATTTATCTAAAATACGACCATTTTATGACCAAGATTTAATTAAGGTTATTATGGGAATTAGGAGATGTGGAAAATCAGTTTTATTATTACAAATAATAGAAGAATTAGAAGAAAAAGGAATTCCAGAGAGTCAAATTATATATATAAATTTTGAAAATGAAGATTATAGTTTTATAAAAAATGATATAGATTTACACAATTATATAAAAAAGAAAATAGTTAATAAAGAAAAATATTATTTGTTTTTCGATGAAATCCAAAATGTAAAAGATTGGGAAAAAGCAATAAATTCTTTTAAATCATCTAAAAATGTATCTGTTTTTATTACAGGTTCTAATAGTGATTTATTGTCTGGAGAATTG
This sequence comes from Bacillota bacterium, assembly GCA_963928115.1. Lineage (GTDB taxonomy): Bacteria > Bacillota > Clostridia > TANB77 > CAG-508 > CAG-269. Next base: position 14,787 of record CAWVDV010000144.1, read on the forward strand.
GCTACACATTTAGCAGGACGATATGTTAGCTTTAAATTATATCCTCTTACATTTGGAGAAGTATGTGTATTGAAGAATTTAAAAGAAAGAACTGAGATTGAAGATGCCTTTGATGACTATATAACTTGGGGAGGTATGCCACAAAGGTTTATGCTTACAGATGAAATGCAAACAAGAACATATTTATCTGATATATATGATTCTATTGTAGTAAAGGATATTATTACAAGATTTGGAATAAAAGATATTGATTTGTTTAATAGAATAGTCGAATATATTGTTACAACACCTTCACAAAACTTTTCAGCTGAAAGTCTATCAAATTATTTTGCTAATAAGGATGATAGAGAGGTATCTAAAATAACATTATACAATTATTTAGAATATATGGCAAAGGCAATGTTAATAAATAAAGTGGATAGATATGATATAAGAGGCAAAAGAATATTAAACGGAAAATATAAATACTATTTAACAGATTTAGGGTTGGGTCAAGTAAAGAATATAGGAAAAAGACCGCAACTAGGTGCGTATTTAGAAAATATTGTTTACAATGAATTAATATCTCGTGGATATGATGTAAAAATAGGGAATTTAGAAAAAGCAGAAATTGATTTTATAGCAACTAGATTTAAAGAAAAGATATATATTCAGGTTGCTTATATATTAGCAGATGATACTGTCATTGATAGAGAATTTGGTGCATATAAAGGTATTGAAGATAATTACCCTAAATATGTTTTAACAATGGATAAACATGATTTTTCGCAAGAAGGAATTATTCATAAAAATGTAATTGATTGGTTGTTAGATTAGGGACGTGCCAAATCGTTTCATTTTGATACCAACGGGGACAGACTTGAAATTTTATAATAAACAAAAAACCAAAAAACAACAATTTTGTTTATTAGAGTAAACAAAATTGTTGTTTTTGTGTTTATTGATTTTCTTCAAGTAACATATTTAAAATTTTAGGATAAATTGTTGTAGCATTTTTGTTCCAGTTATCAACAATTCTTTTAGCTCTATCACGAGAACCTGCAATAGTTTTTACTTCAAATATTGTTTCATTATTTTCAACAATTTTACATTTTATCATATAATCATTTTCGTCTCTAGGTGTAAATTCTGCGATTATAGAAGCTTCTTCTTCTATATTAGAAAATTCTTTTTCGAAAATGTGGTCAGCTTTTAATTTCATTATTCCTGGTAGTACGTCTTTTGTTAGTTCATAAGCATTTTTTCCTTCTGATGTAATTCTAATAACTGGTTCTTCTTCTTTAGTATAAGTACCTACTAATTTGGAATCTATTAAATCTGTTAATACTTGTTTGAAATAAAAGTAGTTTATATCATTAATTGATGTAATTATTTTAAATAAGTCATCTTGTTTAAAATCAGTATTAATTAGATTTAATATGTATAAGATGAGAACCTTATTTTCAGCCAAAGTAGTAGTAGCATTATCTGAATTTAAACTCATATATAGCACTCCTTACTTTGAATTTTTTGTAATTGTATCACAGATTATATGAAAAGTCAAAATGAAAATTTATGCATAAAAATTATAAAAAATACTTTAAAATCAAATAATATAGTAGTATAATTGCAAAAGAAAGGAAAGTGATTTGTATGAAAAAAGGAAAAATAGTATTAGTAGGAACAGGTTTTGTTGGGATGAGTATGGCATACTCAATGTTAAATAGAGGAGGAATAAACGAACTTGTATTAATTGATATAGATAAAGATAAAACAATAGGAGAGCAAATGGATTTATCACATGGTCTTCCATATGCACCACAAAAAATGATAATTAAAGCTGGAGATTATGATGAATGTAAGGATGCTCAAGTTATTGTAATAACAGCAGGAATAGCACAAAAACCAGGACAAACAAGATTAGAATTAGCAGAAACAAATGCTAAAATAATGAAACAAATTACTGAAAGTATAATGCAAAGTGGATTTAATGGAGTTATAGTAGTAGCAAGTAATCCAGTAGATTTAATGACATATGTAGTAGCAAAAGTTTCAGGGCTACCTACAAGTAAAGTTATAGGTTCAGGAACTGTATTAGATACAGCAAGACTTCGTTATTTAATGGCAGATTACTTGAAAGTTTCAAGTAAAAATATTCATGCATATATCATGGGAGAACATGGAGATTCATCTTTTGTACCATGGGACCATGCATATGTTGGATGTAAAAAAGTAAAAGATATAATGAAAGATAATAAACATCCAATGGAAGATTTAAAGAAAATCCATAAAGGTGTAGTTGATGCAGCATATGAAATTATTGAAAAGAAAAAAGCAACATATTATGGAATTGGTATGGCGTTAAATAGATTAGTTAGAGCAATATTAGATAATGAAAATTCAATATTGACAGTTTCAACATATTTAAAAGATGGTCAATATGGACAAGATGATATATATATTGGAGTTCCAGCGATAATTAATAGTAATGGAGTTAGAGAATTACTTGAATTAAATTTGAATGAATATGAACAAGAAAAATTAGATAATAGCTGTAAATTGATTAAAGAAATGAGAGAAAAATCAATTGATAAGATAATAGGAAAATAATGAGTAAAAATAGCTAGATATCTACTAACTAAGTAGAAGCTAGCTACTTTTTATTTATAATTTTTATCTATGTGAATTATAATTTTCTTCAGTATATCTTTATCTTCAGGAGATAAATCAGAAATATATGAAATCAAATTTGTATCTAAAGTATCTTCTTTAAATGTTAATAGTTCTTCAAATAAATAATTAGGGGAAATTTCTAAAAAGTTACATATATTTAATAAAGTAGGTAAACTACCTATATTTCTCCCGTTTTCTATATTTCTTAATAAATCGGTTGATATATCTATATTTTCAGATACATATTCTTGAGTATATTTTTTTGATAGTCTAACTTTTTTAATCTTACTTCCAATAGTTTTTAAAATATCATCGCTTGTAATTAACAAAAATAACACCTACCTTTTTATACTAATATGATAACATTACCTACGTAGAATAAAAAGTGAGTAATACTAATTAAAAATACAAAATAATTACTAAAAAAATAACAATACTATGAATATTATTCATATTTTTTTGAAAAATATTCAAAAAAATATTGACATTGAAAAAATAAATAGTATAAAATATTTTGTAGAAAAATATAATAAAAAATAAAAAGATATTTACAAAAAAATAATTTTTATGTATAATTTACTTACAATATTAAAATAATAAAAATGAAAGGTGGAAAACAAATGAAGAGGAAAACAGAAAAAAAATTACGATTTAATCAAAAAGGTATTACATTAATAGCACTTGTTATCACAATTATCGTGTTATTAATATTAGCAGCAGTATCAATAGCAACACTAACAGGAGAGAATGGAATACTAACAAGAGCACAAGATGCAAAAACAAATACTGAAATAGCCGAGGAAAAGGAAGCAATAGGAATTGCGTACAATGGAGTAATGGCAGAAAATAAAGGAAATGGAGTGAGTTCAGGAGAATTAGAGATAGAATTGCATAATAATGGAAGGACAGATGCA
>CAWVDV010000145.1:0-8268 GCA_963928115.1 Bacillota bacterium
ATAAATTTTCTTCTCTTTTTTCTTGACATATGAGAAAAATAGAAATAAAATGACCATAGCAAAATAATAAAAAGAAAGGAATGATAATATGTTAGTTACAACAAAGGAAATGTTTGAAAAATCAATGAAAGAAGGATTTGCAATAGGTGCATTTAATGTAAATAATATGGAAATAATACAAGCAATAGTAGATGCAGCAGCTGAAAGTAAGTCACCAGTTATATTACAAGCATCTTCAAGTGCAATAAAATATGCAAGAATAGGATATTTAATGAAAATGGTAGAAGCAGCAGTAGAGGAACATCCAGAAGTTCTAGTTGCAATACATTTAGACCATGGACCTGATTTTGAAACAGCTAAAATGTGTATAGATGCAGGATTTACATCTGTTATGATTGATGGTTCAAAATATGATTTTGAAGAAAATGTAGCTTTAACAAAACAAGTTGTAGATTATGCACACTCAAAAGGAGTTGTGGTAGAAGCAGAACTTGGAAAATTAGCTGGAATTGAAGATGATGTTAATGTAGATGCAAAAGATGCTATGTATACAGACCCAGCTCAAGCAGAAGAATTTGTTAGAAGAACAGGATGTGATTCTTTAGCAATAGCTATTGGTACAAGTCATGGAGCATATAAATTTAAAGGAGAAGCAAAATTAAGATTTGATATTTTAAAACAAATAAAAGAAAGAATACCAAACACACCAATAGTATTACATGGAGCTTCAACAGTTATTCCAGAATTAGTAGAAATGTGTAACAAATATGGGGGAGATATACCAGGTGCAAAAGGTGTACCAGATGAAATTTTACATGAAGCAAGTGTTTCTGGAGTATCAAAGATCAATGTAGATACAGACTTACGTTTAGCTATGACAGCTGCAATAAGAAAAGAATTTAGTGAAGAGCCAAATGTATTTGACCCAAGAAAATATTTAAAACCTGCAAGAGATTTAATTAAAGAAACAGTAGAACATAAAATGAAAGATGTTTTTGGTTCAAGCAATAAAATTTAAAAGAACAGATGTCGCAATGGGGACGTTTCTCATGCGACATTTTCTATTAACTATTATATGAAATTAATTTTTTATACTCAATGTCGCATGAGAAACGTCCCCATTGCGACACTCTCTCAGTCTCTGTTTTTTTCTTTCATAGCTTGTTTCATTCTTCGTTCAGCATCTTTTTTTGCTAAATCTTGTCTTTTATCATACAATTTTTTTCCTTTACCAATACCAAGTTCTAGCTTAACAAAACTACCTTTAAAATATAGAGAGATAGGGACAAGGCTATAACCTTTTTGTTTTGTTAATCCAATCAATTTATTAATTTCTTTTTTATTTAATAAAAGTTTTCTATTTCTTAAAGGGTCTTTATTGAATATATTTCCGTGTTCATATGAACTTATGTGCATACCAACAACAAATACTTCTCCATTTTTTATAATTGCATAACAGTCTTTCATGTTGACTTTTCCGCTTCTGATAGATTTTATTTCAGTACCAGATAAAACAATTCCAGCCTCTAATTTATTTTCGATTGTATAGTTATGATATGCAGTTGGATTTTTAGCAATTAACTTTGTGTTCATAATACTAACCTCTCTTATAATGTGAATTTTAGAATATTATATCATAAGATAAGAGAATAGTAAAAGAAAAAACTCTGTTTAATACAGAATTTTTTCTAAATAACAAAAGTAATCATTTAATTAATCTTTGTCATCATAATTAGAAGAACGCATTTGCATTGAATAATACCAAACTAGAGCAACAATAGCGATAGTTGCAATACCTATAATAAGCCAAGTCCACATAGTTGCATTCATACCCATTAGAGTAGAACCTTCTGCATTAGTTCTAGTAGCATTATAAGTTGAAGTACTTGATGTTACTCTATTATTTGTTATATTTTTCATTTTATTTTCTACAGAATTAGTAGCAGCTTTGGCAGCATTAGTAACATCTTTAGCAGCATCTTCAACTGCATTTTCAGCACCACCAACTACATTTCTAACACCTTCTACTGCATCATTTGCCATATCATTTGCAAAACATACACTAAAAGAGAATATAGCTACAATAAGAATACTTAAAACAATTGCTAATTTCTTATTCATAATAAATCCTCCTATAAAAAATTATATTGCATATTAAATGAAATACTAATATTAGTATGAAATATTGAAATAAAAATATACATGAAAAAAATGTTAGAAAATAAAAAAATCTAGTTGTTGAATACAAACTAGACTTTTAAAATTTTATTAAAATTATTTTTATCTCTTTAATCTAATTAAAATAGCAATTGCAAGTAATATTAATAATATACCAATAACAATTATTAAAATATTAAGAATATCTGAAATTTCTAATTCATTTGTAGAGGTTGAAGTTGTACTAGTAACATTTGCTGAACTACTACCACTTGAAGTAGAATTGTTAGAAGAGTAAGCTGAATTACTAGCTGAATTACTTGTATTATTAGTCTCATTAGTGCTATTAGTATCTAAACTGTTAGAATCAGTATTTGTATTACTATTGTCAGTTGGACTATTAGCAGTTAAATCAGAAGATGTGTCAGTATTATCAACTAAATCTAAATCAACTGCATAACAAAAATTAAACATAAAAACAAATAAAAATATCCCCATTAAAATAATTACTTTTTTTAATTGCAACATATTATTACCTCCATCATTTGTTAATTATTATATCCATAACATATTAATTTACTTATATAATAATATCAAAACAAAAATAAAATGTCTAGTAATTATTAAAAAATTATTAAAAAAGTGACAAATATGAAAAAAAGTGGTAAAATAAAAAAGAATTGATTTAATAACTAATAATTTAATTAGAATAAAAATTTGAAAATAAAAAGGAAAGAAAAATGGGAGAGATTATGCTTAAAAAAACTACTAAAGAAAAAATAATAGACTATATTGCATATTTTTTCATTTACTCATTTTTAGGATGGATAATAGAAACAATTTATGCATTCATAATTCATGGAGGTTTTGTTAAAAGAGGCTTTCTTTTTGGACCAATTTGTCCAATTTATGGATTTGGAGCAGTTATTTTATTATTAGCTACTAAAAAAATGTATGGAAAGCCATTTCAAAAATTTTTAATAGCAACAGTTTTATTTACTGCGTTTGAATATTTTGTTTCATTAATGCTAGAAGAAATTTTTGGACTTAGATGGTGGGATTATTCAAATGACTTCTTAAATATTCAAGGTAGAGTAAGTTTGATGTATACTATATTTTGGGGGTTAATTGGCTTAATTTTATTAGAAAAAGTACATCCTTTAATTGAAAATTTTATTCAAAAGGTGGAAGTTAAAATAAAAACCAATATAAAATTAATTATAGTATGTGTGCTAATTGGAATTTTAATACTAGATTTTGTTTTATCTAGTTTAAAATATTTAAGTATTTTTTAAAATTTGAAAGGAGAGAAAATAGATGGATAATATTACATCTTATTTATTTAAAACAAATGCAATTAGATTTTGCGAAGAGAATAAACCATTTTGGTATACATCTGGGAAAATTGGACCATATTTTATAAACACACATTTTGTGTATGGAAGTGAAAAAGATGCAGTAGAACTACTAAGTTATATTGATGAAGCGTTAGCAGACAAAATGACTCTACCTAATAAAGTATTTGAAAAAGTATCTAAACAATATCAAGAAAATGAAATTTATAAAAATATCATTGATATTATGAAAAAATATATAGAAGAAAATATTAATATTTATGAAATCGATTATATATCAGGTGGAGAAAGAAGAGATTGGTTCTTCTCAAATATATTAGCATATTTATTTAAAAAACCACATATTTCAATATATAAAGATATGACAACAGTTGTAAGTGATTTTAATTTTGAAAATACTAATAAAGTAGAAAATATAGAAGGTAAAAAAGTATTACATATAGCAGATTTAATTACAGTAGCATCAAGTTATATCAGAGCTTGGATACCAGCAATTGAAAATTTAGGTGGTAAGATTGTGGCATCTTGCTGCGTGGTTGACCGTATGCAAGGTGGAAAAGAGAAAATAGAAGAAAAAGGTGTGAAATCTTTATCATTAGTTCAAGTTGATAATTCTTTATTTAAAGAAGCATTAGAACTAGGTATTATAAATGAAAATCAAGAAAAAATGTTAGAAAAATTCTTTGAAAATCCTGATGAAACTATGAGAGACTTTTTAATAAATCATCCTGAATTTTTAGAAAATGCACTTAATTCTGATGAAAAAACTAAAAAAAGAGCAAAACTTTTAGTAGAACAAGATTTATATAATTTAAAAAATTAATTTTATAAAATGGAAAACTATTTTTGTATAATTTTTCTATCATGAAATATAAATTTTACAAATTTTTACAAACCATCTAGTATAATCATCCTAAACTTTTTACAATATTCATTTACTGTACTATGAAGGAGGATGATATACGATGGTTTTTTCTAGATATCTCTACTCAAAAGTAGTAGGGGCAAGGACAAAATTTATCTCTTTAGTATTAGAGAGAAATGAGCTTGATTTCTTAGAAGAAAATGGAATTGAGCATTATGAGAAAGAAGGAAGATATGTGGTCAATTGTGACCAATTAAAATCACGTTTTTGTCACTGTTAATTAACGATTTTACAGTAAATGAAGATTGCTATGTCATATTATGTGATAAGCAAGATAAAAAGTATATATTAATATCGCTATTTGAAATGTTTTTCTAATAGGTAGAGAACAAGACAAATAGCGATTTTATTACAATAAGTTTTCTAATTCTTTTATTTTATCACGAAGTTCGGCAGCTTTTTCGAATTCCATTTGACTTGCATATGCAAGCATTTCTTCAGTAAGTTTATTTATAGTTTCTTTTATATCATCAGCTTTTTCTAGCTTGAATTCAACACCAATATCTTCAACATTTGTTACTTTAATAGTATCACGAACAGATTTGTTAATAGTTTTTGGTGTGATATTATGTTCTTTATTGTATTCTTGTTGGATTTTTCTTCTACGATTTGTTTCAGAAATTGCTTTTTCCATACTATCAGTTAATTCATCTGCATACATAATAACAGTACCATCAGTATTTCTTGCAGCACGTCCTATAGTTTGTATTAAAGACCTTTCTGAACGTAAAAATCCTTCTTTGTCTGCATCTAGTATTGCAACTAATGAAACTTCAGGAATATCTAGACCTTCTCTTAAAAGGTTGATTCCAACTAAAACATCAAATTCTCCTAAACGTAGATTCCTTATAATTTCCATTCTTTCTAATGCCTTTGTTTCAGAATGCATATATGTTACTTTTACATCTAAACTTTTTAAATATTCAGTTAAATCTTCTGCCATTTTCTTAGTTAAGGTTGTTACTAAGACACGTTCTTTTTTCTCAACTCTTAATCTGATTTGTTCCAATAAATCATCAATTTGATTTGCAACAGGTTTAACTTCAATTTTAGGGTCTAAAAGACCAGTTGGTCTAATAATTTGTTCAACAACATTATCGCCTGAATGTTCTTTTTCGTAATCTGCAGGTGTTGCACTAACAAATACAACTTGATTTAGTTTTTGTTCAAATTCTTCAAATTTCAAAGGTCTATTGTCATATGCAGAAGGCAAGCGGAATCCATAATCTATTAAGGATTTTTTTCTTGCATGGTCACCATTATACATTGCTCTAACTTGAGGAATTGTTGCATGTGACTCGTCAATAAATAGAAGAAAATCATCTGGAAAATAGTCAAATAGTGTGTAAGGGGGACTTCCTTCAGGCCTTCCACTTATATGTCTTGAATAGTTTTCTATACCTGAACAAAATCCAGTTTCTTTCATCATTTCCATATCAAAATTTGTTCTTTCTTCAATTCTTTGAGCTTCGATTAATTTGTTTTGTGATTTGAAGTATTTTACTCGTTCTTCCATTTCTTGCTCAATTGTAATTAATGCTCTTTCCATTTTCTCCTTTGTTGTAACATAGTGAGAAGCAGGGGAGATTAATATATGTTTTCTTGAGCCAATAGGTTTTCCTGTTAAAGGATTTATTTCTGTTATTTTTTCTATTTCGTCACCCCAGAATTCAACTCTAACTGCAGATTCTGATTGGTCAGACGGATATATTTCTACAATATCACCTTTTGCTCTAAAAGTTCCTCTTTTAAAGTCAATTTCATTTCTTGTATATTGCATCGTGATTAATTTTTTTAACACAGCATCTCTTGATTTATTCATTCCAGGTCTTAATGAAAGCATCATTTCTTGGTAATCAACAGGATCTCCTAAACCATAGATACATGAAACAGATGCTACGATAATTACGTCTTTAGTTTCAAATAATGATAGTGTAGCAGAATGTCTTAATTTATCTATTTCGTCATTTACAGATGAATCTTTTTCAATATATGTGTCAGAAGAGGGAATATAGCTTTCTGGTTGGTAATAGTCGTAATATGATACAAAATATTCAACATTGTTTTCAGGGAAAAATTCTTTGAATTCACTATATAATTGTCCAGCAAGTGTTTTGTTGTGTGCTAATACAAGTGTTGGTTTTTGTACTTGTTGGATTACATTTGCCATTGTAAAGGTTTTTCCAGAGCCTGTTACTCCAAGTAATGTTTGAAATTTTTTTCCTTCTTCTATTCCTTTTGATAAGTATTCTATTGCTTTTGGTTGGTCTCCTGTTGGTTTGTATTCTGAATGTAATTTGAACATGATTTTCCTCCTTAAATCTATAATTTAAATAAAAATTAAAGTTCTAATTCGTCATCTATAATTTTTTCTTTTTTGCCAAATCTTTGAATGATTTCTTGTATATGCTTAGGTTGTAATCCTTCTCCATAATTTATTCCATTTGTATCGGAAATTTTTATTAATTTTTTCATTAACTTTTCATCATATGAATCAAATATTTCATCATCTAGTATTACAAAGTCTTGTACGTCATTGTGTTCTTGCAACCATTTTTTAATTTCTATTCCACGTTCATTATCTATAAATGGAGTACAGTCAACAATAATTCCATAGCTAAGTAATAATTGTTTTAACTCTTGAGCTTTTCTTGTATATCTCCAAGATGAAGTTAATACTATTTTTTAATTTTATCAAAGTATTCATCTGAATTTAGAACACCATCTATATCTAAGAAAATGATTTTCAAATTATATTCCTCCTATGATTAAAATTTTTTAATCAAAAACATCTCTCTTATTTTTCAACAAGAGAGACTATTTTCAATTGGGATAATTTATTAGTCACACTACCCAAGAGTGACAGTATTTGTCTAATGGGATAATTTATTAGTCGCACCACCCAAGAGCGACACTATTTTCTTGTTTTACTTATTATAAGATATAACAGGAAATATGTCAACAACTATAGCTGAGTTTTCATATTAGCAAGAGTTTTTAGTCACTTAAAAAATTCATTACTAAATCAATTATAATTTCTTTTTCTTTTGGATTTGATTCCGCAATTAGTAATGTTAAAGCAGTTAAAGTATTATTATCAATTATTTGTTTATTATTTTTATATAGTATATCATAATAATTTAAAAAGTATATAAATAAAGTTGCTGCAATTCTTTTGTTTCCGTCAATAAAGACATGATTTTTTACTACTAAATATAAGAAATTTGCTGATTTTTCTTCTATACTTTTATAAACATCCTGTCCGCCAAAACTTTGATAAATATTATTAATTATAGATTCCAGACCATTATCTCTTTCTACACCAAAAATTTCGCTTTTTTCATTAAATTTTAATTTGTGAATAATATCTAAACAATCTTGATATTGAACAATTCTGTTATCTACAGTTCCTTTGATTTTTTTCAAAGTTCTATGGTCATAATCATCTAATAAATCTAAAGCTTTCGAATAACTTCCAATTACTTTTAAAATTTCTTTTGCATCATTGCCTTCTAGTCTTTCATCTATGCGGTTTGCAATGTCTATTAATTTTATTGTTTTTTCTAGATATTCTAGTCTTTTTTGATTTACTGCGTAACCTTTTATCATATAGTCTTTTAATATTTTTGTTGCCCACTTTCTAAATGCAATACCTTGTTTGCTATTTACTCTATAACCTACAGAAATAATCATATCCAAATTGTAGTATTGAACTTTATAAGTTTTTCCATCTTCAGCAGTATGCTCAAAATATGAGCATACTGAATTTTCATTTAGTTCTTCATCTTTGTAAATATTTTGAATATGCCTTGTTATAGTTCTTCTGTCTTT
>CAWVDV010000146.1:0-2904 GCA_963928115.1 Bacillota bacterium
ATTAGAGAAAGAATTTGCTGGAAATGGAAGAGTTTTGATTAGACCATCAGGAACAGAACCTTTAGTTAGAGTTATGATTGAAGGAGAAGACCAAGAATATATTACAAAAAAAGCTAAAGAAATAGTTGATTTAATAGAAGAAAAATTAAAGTAAAAGTAACCTATTCTAGCATGATAGCTATATGACCATTAGTCTAAATTGTATGTGTAATAATTTTGTAATACAAACGTAATATAAAATCAATTGATTAAATATAAAAAAAGTGATAATATAAATCCATAATAAACAGAAGAAAAATGGGGGAATTAATATGTTTATTTTTGATATTTCAAATCCATTAACATTAATTTTAATGTTAGCAGCGACAGTTTTATTAATATTTTTAGCACAGGAAGTAAAGAAAAGCTATGTAGCGGCTATAATGTTATTTGCATATTTAATAATTCTAATTGTACATGTAGCACAGATAGCAACTTTATCAGAAGAATTTAGATATATGATTACAACATTATCTAGATGTATTGCAATTGATTTTGTATTTGTTTTAATAACGTTCTTTTCATATTTATGGGTTGATGACATTGAAGCAAGAGCAACTGGTAAAAAAAGCATAGACAATAGTCTAGATTGGTTTTGGAAAAAAGTTTAATTAAAACTTATAAATTATATTTCCTAAATGTGAAAAATATAATGCACAATCATAAAAAAACAAGTCAAGCATATATATAATATAGTAGATTTTAAAACAAAGGAGAAAAACTATGTTTAATGTTACTATATTAAAAATGCGTGATATAATAAAATACTTTATTGGCTTACTAACAACAATCATAGTAGTGATTGTTGTTAGTAAGTTTTTTTCTAAAGATGAAAAAAATAATAATGAGAATAAAATTGTAAATGAAGTAAAAAATGGGATAAGTATGTTATCAGAGCAAAGTTTTCTTGGATGTTTTGAACAAGCAGTACCAGTAATGGCAAATGTAAACGAAGAATATAGTAAAGTAGCTAAAGAAGATGACCATAGTAGAGAAGATATATTACAAGGAGTATTAGAAACACAAATTAGTTCTATAAAAGGTATAGAAAAAATAGAAAATGTAAGCAATAGTGAAGAAGTTACAAATGCACAAAATGTGTCTTCTGGAGAAACATCACAAAATACTCAAGATTCTATTGAAGAAACACAAACTCAAAGTACGCGGAGTAGAAGAGGCAGGAGTAAAAACAGAAGTGATAACAAATAATCCAATAACAGAGTCATATAATGTAGAATATGGAAAAGTGAAAATAAAAAATGAAACAGATTATGAATTAACACAAGAGATGCTAACACCAGATATTACAATAGAAAATAAAAATATAATTCTATTTCATACACATAGTTGTGAAAGCTATACGTCAAGTGAGGTATATCCATATACACCAACCGGAAATTATAGAACAACAGATTTAAACTTCACAGTAACAAGAGTAGGAACAGAATTAGAAACTCAGTTAAAGCAATATAATTACAATGTTGTGCATAATACGGATTATCATGATTATCCAGCATATAATGGTTCTTATACACGTTCTTTAAAAACTGTACAAAATATCTTGCAAACAACGTCTGCAGATATTATAATAGATGTACATAGAGATGCAATTGGTTCGAGAAGTGATTATGCTCCTACTGTAAAAATAGGAGATAAAGATGAGGCGGCACAATTGATGTTTGTTATAGGAACAAATGCAGGGGGACTATGGCATCCAAATTGGAATCAAAATTTAAAATTTGCAATAAAAATTCAAGAAAAAGCAGAAGAAATGTATCCAGGACTATTTAAACCAATAATGCTTACAAAATCAAGATATAATCAACACACTGGAAAATATGCAAGTATAATAGAAGTTGGAGCAACTGGAAATACATTAGAACAATGTTTAACAAGTATGAAATATTTAGCTAAAGTAATGAATGAGGTAATACAATGATATATTTAAATAATAATAAAATAAATAAATTAAATTTAAATAAAGATAATACATATATAGTAATGGATTTTGATAAAACCATTACTTCTTATGATAGTTCAGATTCTTGGGATGCTGTTGCAAATCCAAAATTCGTAGAACAAGGAATAAGAAGTGATATGGATAAGCTATATAAAAAATATAGACCAATAGAAATAGATTATACTATTAGTAAAGAAGAAAAATTAAAACAGATGGAAATATGGTATTCTGAATGTATGGATTTGTATTATAAATATAATCTAACAAAAGAGCAAATCAAGAATTCAATACAGGCTAGTGAAATTAAGTTTAGAAAAGGTGCAAAGGAACTTTTAGTTTTAGCACATGAAAACAAAATACCAGTAATAATTTTATCAGCTGGTATAGGAAATTCAATTCAACAATTTTTAAAAGATAATAATTGCTTATTTAATGATACAATGTGTATAATAAGTAATTTTATAGAATTTGACGATAATGGAAAAGTAACAAAATTTGATGACTCAAAAATGATACATACATTAAATAAAACTATGAATGGACATTTACCAGAAGAATTTATTGGAAAAGTAAAGGACAAGCAGTATAAAATACTTATTGGAGATTTAATAGAAGATATAAAAATGGTAGATGAAAAAGAGAAAGATACAACTTTAATGATAGGAATATTAACTAAAGAAATGGAAAGTCAAGAAAATTTAAGACTATACAATGAAAAATTTGATGTGGTTTTAACTGAAGAAGAAGATTTGTCCATTTGGGGACGTTTCCTTTTGGACAAAAATGTCCATTTAGAGACATATCTTTAATAATATTTATAGATATTGTAAAAAGTTACATGAAAAATAATGAAAAAGAACATTGAAAACTAAATATTGGTAAAAATCCGATAATCGCCCTTGAAA
>CAWVDV010000147.1:0-16254 GCA_963928115.1 Bacillota bacterium
AGGAAGTAAATATCTCAAATAAAGAACAAATGCTTGTAGATGATAACTCTCATACATCTGTTTTAAATTCTGTTGCTAACTCTGCAACAACTGACTTTGACCTTGTAGAAAACTGCCTTGAATTAAATACGGCTTTAAGCAAACTGTCTGAAATTGAACAGACAGTTATTTTTTTGCTTTATAACAAAGAACTTTCACAAGATGAAGCAAGTAAAATTTTAGAAATATGTAGTAAATCTGTTAGCAGAATAAAAATAAGAGCAATAAATAAATTAAGAAAGTATATGAAGGGAGGTGACTAATATGGATAAGAATATATCAATTTATGAATTAGGAAAATTGGCTCAAAATGGAGATGAAGTCGCAATGTTAGAAATTATAAACAGAAAAAAGAAGTTTATAAAAAGACTTTCTTATGGAGATGAAGATAGATACCAGTACATAATTTTAAAACTAATTGAAGCAATAAAAAATTATGATTTTAGAAAATTTTAAAAAAATTTAAAAATCTCGGTAGAATTTTTTGAAGATAAGTAAAGTTATATAAGTGAAGGGCAAATTTTAAAGGACACACTATATTTAATCAAAAGCAGATAGGACATGCTCTTATCTGCTTTTGAGCAATTTAAAGTGAAAGGAGAGCAAAAAATGTTTTTAAGATTTGTATTACTGGGAATTTCTTTTGTAGTTATATTATTTATATTTGAAATTTTAGTTCCAAAAATAAAATTAAAATATCGACTACATAAAGAATTGCAAGAAAAGAAGAAAAGACAAAAAGCATTTAAAAATAAGATGAAAGAATTAGAGATTAAGTAATTTTCTCTAATAGTATTTCTATACAAAAATTCTGTGGTCAAAAAATTAACCAACACAGGTGAAGAAAATGGAAAACAAAAAAGATAAAATTATTGAATTGTTTTTTATAAGTCATTTATCAGTAAAAGAAATTGCAGATTCTATTGGTACAAGTTCTGCATATATAACTAAAATAATAAAGACTGATGAAAGATATGTAATGGAAAAACAATATAGAAAAGAAAAATCAAAAGAAAAGAGAAAAAAAGATAAAAATAATTTTATGAAAAATAAAAGAGAGCAAAAACGAATTGATGATAATTATTCTTTTGTTCAAGCACAACATTATCAAGCAACAAGAGAATTATCTAAATCAAGACATATAACTAATGAAACATATCGTAAATGGAATAGTAGTGCCTATAAATATAACCCTTTAAAGAAAAGGTATGAATTTGATGAGAAACTTGGTCGTGCATCAGACATACCAAAATATATAAAAGAAAGGTAGCAAGTTTTTACTTGTAGAAGGTAAAAAATTATGGAGCAAAAATTGTTAGAGATTTTTAAATTGGCTGATGAGTTGGATAAGAAACAAAATCTAGTGTATGCAGAAATTGAATATACTGCTGACAAAAGAAAAAAATTAATAATATCTATTAGAAGTAAAAAGACTTTTAAATACATAGAAAGATGTGAGATTGAACTTGCAAATAACCCTCTCATTAAATGGGACAATATGATTGAACTTTTTAGATCATATGTTGGAGGTGCTTGTAATGAATAAAAAAGAGGCTGTTGCTTATGGTCAAATAGCATTAGAATCAATGTTACATTCTACATATAAACAAGAAATCAATTTACGAAATTTTGCTATTGAGATGAAACAAGCATTTAAACTATATCCCAAAGACATTGTTTTAAATATTGCAGAAAGTAAGGTATTTGCAGAAAAAAAGATAGATGAAATAAAAACTGGAAGTGATAATGATGCAAATACTTGAAAAAAATAATATATTTGAATATTATAATATTTTGTTTAAAGAATATCCTGATGTTGTAAAAGTAAAAACATTAAAAGAAATGTTACCTAAAATAGGGAAAAATAAGTTATATAAACTACTAAAAGATAAAGAAATATATTCAAAAAGAATAGGTAAAGAATATTATATTCCTAAGATAAGTGTAATTGAATATCTAATAAAAAATTGACTTCAACATTGTTAGGTAAGTTGGGTTTATGTTATAATCACAAGATAGTGATTAGATAAATTCAACTTGCTTTTTGATGAAAGGAGAAACATGTTAAAGGAAGCAAGAAATCAAAAACTAATAACAAGGATAAATAAACTTTTACAAAAGTACACAATTTCAGAAGATATCACTTATAGTTTGCAAGAAAAAGATGGTATCTATCAGTGTGTAATAAAATATCAAAAAGATGGTGTATGGGACAGTTTATGGGCATCAACAGGATTAAAAAAGGAAAGAGGAAATATTAGACAAGCCAAAAAAGAGGCGGAAGAAATTGCTGATATATTTAAAGCAACTGTAAAGGACAAAATATCTAATAATGAAGAAAAAGAAATAAGTATTAGCAATTTTCAAGTTTTAGCAGAATTAAACACTACCAATTATAATCCTAAAAAAACAACAAAGGCTGACTGGGATTTTTATGATTATATGGAATATTGGTTATATAAAATCATTAAAAAATCTGTTGAACAAGATACTTTTAATGGATATGAAAGAAATGTTACTAAAAGAATGAAAGACTATTTCACACAAAAAAAGAATAGAAGAAAAGTAAAAGAATTAACAGCAGATGACTTAGATGATTTTTATGAGTATTTAAGAGAACAAGGGCTAAAAAATTCTTCAATCGAACATTATAATGATAATATAAGTGCAGCATTTAAAGTTTTATTAAAGAAAAAGTTAGTAAGATATAATCCAACAGATATGATAAATCCTATTGTTGTCGAAGTTGTTGAAGTTCCTACATATACAGAGGCAGAAATCAATGAGTTATTTGATATTTTAAAAGATGATGTTATTGAATTACCAACTCTATTTGGTGGATATTATGGACTAAGAAGGAGCGAAATTATTGGTTTAAGAAAAGAAGTGTTTGATTTTGAAAATAATTGTTTTATTATAAATCATGTAGCAATACAAAATGATGGAAAGAAACATAAAGAAAAAGTGTATTTTAGGGATAAAACAAAATCTAAAAAAGGTTATAGAGTTTTACCATTATTACCAATAGTTAAAGAAAAAGTGTTAAAGAAATTAGATAGAATAGAGGAAAATAAAAAAGTATTTGGTAATTCGTATAATCATAAATACGATGCCTATATATGTGTTCAAGATAATGGGGATTTAATACAACCAGGTTTTTTTACAAAAAGATTTGCTAAAATAATAAAAAGAAATAAATTAAGAAAAATAACCCCACATGGTCTAAGACACAGTATTGCAACACTATTACATTTAAAAGGTGTTGATATTAGAGATTTACAAGATTGGCTAGGACACGAAAGTGTAACATCAACTAATAGATATACAAGGAGCGACTATAAGAAACAAGTTGAAACAGGTAGTACAGTTTTAGAAATTTTTGAGAAAAAAAATAAAACTATTGAAAATAAAAAGAATACGAATGGAAAAAGATTTATAGTCAAAAAAAAGAACATTCATATTAGCACTATGAATGTTCCTAACTAAAACAAATATCTTAAAAATCTTGTTAGAGTTTTTCTAAAATTTGTTAGAGTTTTTTTAAAAATGGTGAGCCAGGAGGGATTCGAACCCCCGACCCTTGGCTTAGAAGGCCAATGCTCTATCCAACTGAGCTACTGACCCATTTAAAAAACTCAAGGGATATTTGTTAGAGATTTTGTTAGAGTTTTTTGAATCAACTCTCAAAATCCAGTTGTATCAATGTGCTTGTGAATGTAATCACAATCTTAGAAGGCATGTGCTCTATCCAGCTGAGCTACTGACCCATAACTAAATGACAATAAATATAATAGCACAAAAATATTGCCATGTCAAGAAAAAAATCAAAAAAATAAGCTAAACATGCCAAACAAACCAAAAACAAGAAAAATTATATTAGACAAAATAGACACAAAAGAAGGCTTTAAATGCTTAGACAAGAATTTTCCACAAAAAATAGCAAGTAAATTACTCATACACATACCAAAAATAGAGCCACAAATCAAAGAAAGCTTATAAGAGGGATATTCTAACCCTAAACCTAATGAAGCCAAAAAAGTCTTATCACCTAATTCTCCAATAACAATAGAAATAGCAACAATTATAACAGCACCAAAAGACAAATGAGAAAGTTTATTAAAAAACGAAACTTTAGATTTACTTGAAGAACTTGTAACTTTCTTTTCTGGAAAAAAGCCAATAATACCAAATATAATAAAAGAACAATATGTAAAAAACTTTAAATAAAATTGAAAAGAAGAGCTAGAAAAAGAAGCAAGACTACTACCAAATAAAATTGCAATTCCATGACTAAAAAAAGTACCTAAAGCGACACCTAGCAAAATTTTATAAGCTCTATTTTTAGCAGAAAAAGATAAAACCAATAACTGTGTTTTATCTCCAAGTTCAGCAAAAAATATCATTGAAAAAGCAACAAAGAAAGGGTATAGAAAATCCATAACAAACTCCAAACAAATTATTTTAATTTCTTTAATATTAAATATAATGAAGATGATTGTTTTTTATTACAAGAAAAATTAAGTTATTCTACGTAAAATTTTAATTAATAACTTCAAAGTCCGTCCCTTAATCCCTGAAAAAAGGGATTTTAGGACCGTCCCCCTAATCCCTATTCTATTGTAAATTTTTTGTGAATTGCTTTACTTTAAAAAAAGAAAATGATAATATGTTAGGGAAATACGGATTACGAGAAAATGAAAAGCCAAAACAAGAAAAAACAAAATTTAAAAGGAGGAATTTTTTGTGATAGAGGTAAAAAATGTTACAAAAAAATATGGCAAAGTTACAGCCGTAGACAATATTAGCTTTACCATAAATGACGGTGAAATTGTTGGGCTATTAGGACCAAATGGAGCAGGGAAAAGTACAACAATGAACATGTTAACAGGTTTTATTGAGCAAACATCAGGAACAATCATAATAGATAATTATGATATGTTGAAAAAACCTAAAAAAGCAAAAAGAGAAATCGGATACATGCCAGAAGGAGTGCCATTATACACAGACCTAACAGTAAAGGAATTTGTTAGATACATGGCAGAAATCAAAAAAGTAGATAAAAAAGAGAGAAAAGAGAAAGTAGAAAAAATAATTGAACAAACAGGACTAAAAGATGTTCAAAAAAAATTAATCAAAAACCTATCAAGAGGATATAAACAAAGAGTAAGTATGGCAGGAGCATTAGTTGGAGAACCTAAAATATTAATACTAGACGAACCAACAGTAGGACTTGACCCAAAACAAATAACTGAAATAAGAAACCTAATCAAAGAATTAGGAAAAACACATACAGTTATTTTAAGCTCACATATCTTATCAGAAGTAAGTCAAATATGTAACAAAGTAATAATCATAAATAAAGGAAAAATTGTAGCAATAGATACACCTGAACACCTAGAAGATAAAGTAACAAGCAACAATTGCATATATGTAACAGTAGAAGATACTGAAAACAAAATGAAAGATATTAAAGAAAAAATAGCAGACATAGAAAACATAGAATTAGTAGAAGAAAATGAAGATGGAACAAAAGAATATATGATAGAAGCAAAACAAGATGTTGATTTAAGAAAAACAATTTTCTCAGAATTTGCGAAAGAAAATATCACAATTTTTGAGATGAAAAAAGCAGATACAACTCTTGAAGATGCATTCATGAAACTAATAGAAGGAGGGGAAAATAAATAATGTGGGCAGTAATAAAAAAAGAGATTAAATCATATTTCTATTCTCCAGTTGGATATGTATTTATAGGATTATTTTTAATAATGTTTAGTATATTTTTCTATACAGATGTATTTACATATCAAAGTACAAATTTCGAATATATATTTTATTCAGGAGCAACAATACTAACATTTATAGTACCAATATTAACAATGAGAACATTTGCAGAAGAAAGAAAAACAGGTACAGAACAATTGCTATTAACATCACCACTTAGTATAACAAAAGTAGTAATAGCAAAATTTATAGCAGCGACACTAATAGTAATAATTACAGAACTTTGTACATTCTTATACTTTGCTATCTTAAGCTTCTTTGGAACACCACACTTAACAACAGCATTAGTAACATTACTAGGATTTTTACTATTAGCAATGAGTTATATATCATTTGGAATATTAGCATCAAGCATAACAGAAAATCAAATAATAGCAGGAGTTATAACAATAGGATTTTTTATTTTAACATGGTTTTTACCATCATTTAGCGACATATTTACAAACTTCTCGCTTATCAATATGTTCTCAAAATTCCCAGCAGGACAAATTGATATTGCAGATACAGTAACATTTATTACATTTACAATTGCATGCTTATTATTAACAGTAATATTTATGCAAAGAAGAAAAAGTGTAAGATAGAAAAATGTAGGGAGGGAAAAAGTTTGAAAGAGAATAAAGAGAAAATGCAAAAAGAACAAGAAGCTAAAAAAGATGATAACATTAAAGAAAGCAAAAAAGCAGAAAAAATAAAGGCAAAAGAAGATAAAAAAGCAAAAAAAGAGCAAAAGAAACAAGACAAAAAAGAAAAAGCTCCAAATAAATTTATTCAAACAATAAAAAAGAAATGGCTAATAAATGGAACAAAAACAACAATACTAGTTTTATTAATTATAGCCATATTTATAGCAATAAATCTTGGAATGCAAGTCTTAGACCTAACACCACTTGACTTTACACAAGAACAACTTTACACATTAACAGATGAAAGTAAAGAAAGAGTAAAAGACATTGAAAAAGATGTAAATATCTATTTTATAGGATATACAGATGAAGATTCAACAGTAGACTTAGCAAAACAATATGGAAAAGCAAATGAAAGAATTAATGTAGAAGCAATAGAAGATGTAAGCACTAGACCAGACTTATCACAAAAATATGGAATTGAAAGCGGAACTGAAGGAATAATTGTAGAATGTGGAGAAAAGTCAAAAGTTCTAACATCTAGTGATTTAGTAACATATGATACATCAACATATGAAACAATAAGCATAGCTGAAGAAAAACTAACAAGTAGTATATTATCAGTAACAGCAGATGAAGTGCCAAAGGTATATTTCTTAGAAGGATATAGCGACCTTTCATTAAATCAAAATATGTATATGTTAAGTATCTACTTAGGAAACGAAGTAAATGAAACAGAAACCTTAGACATACTATCAGTAGGAAAAGTGCCAGACGATTGTGACACATTAGTAATTACATCACCTAGCAAAGACTTTGATGATGTTGCAACAAATTCTATCCTAGACTATATAAATAGAGGCGGAAACATACTATGGCTAAATGCAGCAATAGCCACAGAAGTAGATTTTCCAAATGTTAATAAAGTTTTAGAGACATATGGAATAAAACCATTTGAAGTAGGAATTATAAGAGAAACAGACACCAGCAAAATGGTATCAGAACAACCAGACCTAATTATGCCAGAAATACAATATTCAGATATAACAAAAGATATATATAATACAACAGGAGTTATATTTGTAAAGGCTACAAAAATAAATGTAGACACAGACAAATTAGATGAATTAAATGTAGAAGAAAACGATTTATTACTTGCAAGCGAAGGTTCATATTTTAGAACAGATTTCAATAATCAACAAAATGGAGTAGCAGATGGAGAAGAAACAGGAACATTTGTAGTTGGAGCTGAAATGGTAAAAACAATTCAAGAAGCAGATGAAGAAGCAGGAACAGAAGAAATTACATCAAGTTTAGTAATTTACGGAGAAAACTATTTCATATCTGATTATCAATTAAGCCAAAACTCTCAATACGGTGCAATTCAATTAGCATACAACAAAGACTTAGTACTAAATTCAATTGCATATTTAACAGATAGAGAAGAAGATATCACTGCAAGAAAAGATACAGGAACAGTTACTTATACTGCAACAGAACAACAAGATACAATAATTAGAGCAATTATATTTACAGTCCCAGCTTTAATAATTATAGCAGGAATAGTAGTATGGCAAGTTAGAAGAAGAAAGAAGTAATTGGGGACGTGCCAAATCGTTTCATTTTGAAACAAAAGGGACAGACCTAATTAAAGAATAAAATACTAACAAATAGCATAAAATATTACAAAAACAAAAGGAGAAGCCAACCAAATGAAAGACATAATAAAAGTAGTTTTTGTAATCATAGGAACGTTTATAGGAGCAGGTTTTGCGTCAGGGCAAGAAATATACCTGTTCTTTTTTTCTTATGGTATAAATGGACTTATAGGAATCTTAATATCAAGTATATTAATGGGATATGTAATATATAAAACTTTAAAAATCATAAAACAATATAATGTACAAAATTATAAAGGATTTCTAGATGTAATAATAAATAAAAAAGGAGAGAAAAATAGAGTTAAAAACTCAAAAACTAATAGTAATTCAAAATCAATAGCTATTAAACTAATAAATTTAGTAGTAAATACATTTACATTAGTAACATTTTTCATAATGATAGCAGGATTTGGAACATATTTTTCACAAGAATTTGGAATAAACCAAATAGTTGGAAGTTTTGTACTTGCAACAATAACATATATAATTTTAAATACAAGTGTAAGAGGAGTAGTAAAAGCAAATGGGATTATAGTGCCTATTTTAATTATTTTAGTAGGAATAATAGGAATATTAAATTTAAAAAATTTGCCATTATTACAAATAAAAAATTACATGATACCAAATAATAATATAGGATTTATATTACAAGCAATTCTATATGCAAGCTATAATAGCATTTTACTAATACCAGTACTCATCACATTAAATAAATACATAAAAAATAACAAACAAATAAACAAAATTAGCATATTAAGTAGCGGAATAATTGCAATAATGTCAACATTAATTTTTCTACTATTAACTAAAGTAGATGTAGATATTGAAAAGTTAGAAATGCCAGCTGTATATGTAGTTTCAAATATGTTTTATATTTTAAAATATTTCTATGGATTTGTAATTTTAGGTTCAATATTTACAACAGCAATTTCTCTAGGAATAAGTTTTGTACAAAATACATCAAGAAATGAAAAGAGTTATTCACATATTGTGCTAATTATGTGTATAACTTCTGTTGTGGTTTCAAAAATTGGATTTTCTAATCTTGTGAACCTGCTTTATCCGGTTTTTGGTTATTTGGGATTATTACAAATATATAAAATAATCACGAAAAATGCACAATAGAAATACTAAAATTTGCACAACAAAATATCAAAAAGTTGTACAATGAAAATGCTAAAACTTGCACAACAAAAACGCTAAAATTTGCACAATGATATTGAAAAACAAAAGAAAATATGCTATTATATATGTAGTTAGGAGTGATAATATGAAACTGACAAAAAAAGGATATAAAGAAAGATTAATAGATAAAATAATTGAAGAAAACCTTAAAATCTTTGGTGCAATTAGTATTGAAGGACCAAAATGGTGTGGAAAAACTTGGACTGCACTAAATCATTCAAATAGTGTTGCATATCTTAATAATACGGCAGATAATTTCAGAGAAAAGCACCTAGCAGAAATGGATGTAAATTTAGTATTAAATAAAGAACAACCTCAATTAATAGATGAATGGCAAGAAGTGCCAGCAATATGGGATGCTATTAGATTTCAATGTGACCAAGATAAAGAAAAAGGAAAATATATATTAACAGGTTCAGCAACACCAGTAACAACACAAATTCATCATTCAGGAGCAGGAAGAATTTGCAAAATGAAGATGTATACAATGTCTTTATATGAATCTGGAGATTCAACAGGAGAAGTATCTTTAGCAGATTTATTTAAAGGAAATGTAAAAAATAAATTAGTAAAAAAAGTAGAACTACAAACACTTGCAGATTTAATTGTAAGAGGAGGTTGGCCAGAATCTATTAACTTAGGAGTAACAGCAGCAAGAAGAATAACAAGAAGCTATATAGAAGCAGTATTAGATAAAGATATTAATGAAATAGATGGAGTAAAAAGAGATAGAAACAAAATGGAAATGCTATTAAGGTCACTTGCTAGAAATGAAAGTACAATTTCAACAAATAGTGTTTTAGTAAAAGACATAGGAGATAATGCAACTGAAGAAGAATTAAATGTTAGTAGAAATACAGTTACAGATTATTTAGATGTATTAAATAAGTTACATTTAATAGAAAATCAAAATTCATTCATGTATAACATACGTTCAAGAGCAAATGTGGGAAAAATTGCAAAGAGACATTTTACAGACCCTTCATTAGGATGTGCAGTTTTAAATATAACACCAGAAAAACTAATGAATGATTTAGAGACATTTGGCTTCTACTTTGAAGCTTTATGTGAAAGGGACTTACGAATATATGCAGAAAGTTTAGACGCAAAATTATATCATTATAGAGAAAATAGTACAGGTTTAGAAGTAGACGCAATAGTAGAAATAGCAGATGGAGAATATGGAGCAATAGAGATAAAGCTAGGCTCAAATCAAGAAGAGGAAGCTGCAAAAAATTTGAAAAAATTTTATGATTCAGTTGATGTTAAACCTAAGTTTATGTGTATCATATGTGGACTATATGATGCGATAGTGAAAAGACCAGATGGAATATATGTTATACCAATAACAGCATTAAAAAATTAGAAATTGTCGTTTGAAGAAGTATATTATTTCTACAATTACAATATCAATCAAATAGCAAGAATTTCTTGCTATTTTTCAATTTATATAGTAAAATAAAGCCATAAAAAGCAAAAGAAAACAGCATACAAAAAAGATAAGGAATGTGATAAAATGAGAGATTTTTGGGAAGAAGTAGAAAGTGAAAACACAAAAAAGAAAATAAACAAAAAGAAAATAATAACAATATCAGCAATTGTAATAATATTAATATTAGTAATAACAACAACACTAATATACATATATAATCAACCAGCCAGAGAATGGATTGATAAAAACATACTAAGAAAAGAAGTATTACAAAACAATGCAACAACAATAGAATTAAAAGATGGACAAAGCAGTATATATGCATTTAATAAATACATAGGAATATTAAGCAAAACAAAACTAAACATATACAATCAGAGTGGAAATTCAGAAGCAGAACTAGATATCCAAATATCAAATCCACTATTTAATTCTGCAAATAGATTTTTAGCAATTGCAGAAAACCAAGGACAAAAATTCTACCTAATAGAAGATAAAGAAATTAAATGGGAAGCAGAAGTAGAAGGAAACATAGCACAAATAAATGTCAACAAAAATGGATATGTCGCAGTTGCAATTACTGGAACAAGCTATAAAACAGTAGTAGCAATGTATTCACCAGACGGAAAAGAACTATTCAAAACATATCTATCATCAAGTAGGGCAGTTGATATAACAATCTCAAATGATAACAAATACTTAGCAATTGCAGAAATTGATACATCTGGTACGATAATAAAATCTAGCATTAGAGTAATTTCAATTGAAAAGGCAAGTACAGACCCAACAAATTCAATAGAAAATACATATGAAGGAGAAAATGATAAATTAATAACAAATATCCAGTATCAAGACAAAGATAGATTATTATGTATGTACACAGATGAAATTACAATTATAGAAAATGGAGAAGAAACAATATTATTAGATAATAATAATAAAAAAGTAATATTTCAATCTGTTGAATTAACAAATAATGCAGTATCAGTTGAAGAAAAATCCTCAGGGCTATTTACTGCAAATTCAGAAGTAAGCATAGTAAGTACAGATAATAAAGAAACAAAAACATATACTGCTGAAAGTGTAGCAAAAGAAATAATAACATATGGAAATAAAATAGCATTAAACTTAGGGACAGAAGTAGAGTTCATAAGTACAGATGGATGGCTAGTAAAGAGATATATAGCAAACCAAGAAATTACCAATATTGTAATGTCAGATACAATAGCAGGTATTGTGTATAGGGATAAGATTGAAATTATAAATTTATAGGAGGAAGAAAAATGGTTGGAATAATTATAGATATCTTAATAGTTGCATTCTTAGCACTATCAGTATTCTTAGGATATAAAAAAGGATTTGTAACACTTGCAATAAAATTATGTGCATTCATAATTGCAATTTTAATTACATTTGTATTATACAGACCACTAGGAAATTTAATAATCAATACAACAAGCATAGATGAAAGTATTGAAGACAGTATATATAATAAAGTAACAGAAACAATGCAAAAAGATAGTAGTGGTGAATTAACAAGTGACTTAATAGAAAGTGCAAAACAAGGAATGTTAGAGCAATCAGCAAGAGAACTAGCAATTAATATTGTATATGGGGGAACAGCTATTGTATTGTTTATAATAGTTAGAATAATATTAATATTTGTAAATGCTCTAGCAAATCTAATAGCAAAAATACCACTAATAAAACAAGCAAATGAACTTGGTGGAGCAATTTATGGACTATTAAGAGGAATAGTTATAATTTATTTAGTATTATTGATTATATATTTTGTTGGAGAATTTTATCCTAATAATATAGCAACACAAAGTATAAATGAAACAACACTAACAAAAGTAATGTATGAGAATAATTTATTTAACATTTTCTTAAATTAGTTATTACATAAAATTAAACAAATTCTTCTAAATTTATTGCGTTTTATGATGAATTTTGCTATACTAATATCATGAAATTTTAGGAGTGAGTATTTTGGAAAACAAAAAATCAAACAAAAGAACTAATACAGTGAAAAATAAAGGGAATGTAAAAAATAATAAAAATAAAAATTCAAATAATGTGAAAAATAGTAAAAACACAAAAAATACAAAAACAAAACAAAAGAAAAAAATGTCAGCAAGGAAAAAAATAGTACTAATATTACTACTAATCATACTAATAGCAGGAGGAGTATTTGCATATAAAACATATAAAAACGGTGGTGGATTATCAGGAATGCTTGCAACAGCAGTTGGGCATGATGAAAACACCAAGAAAAATCTAGGAGAATTCAAGTGTCTAGTTTTAGGAATAAGTACAGACGAAGAAGGAGCATTATTAACAGATACAATAATGGTTGCATCATATAATCCTAACACACAAAAAGCAACACTTCTTTCAATACCACGTGACACATATACAGGAAATACCCCATCAAGAGCAACAGCATATGAGAAGATAAACTCAGTATATAGTAGACATGAAGACCCACAAGATGTTCTAGATGAAGTAAATGAAATAACAGGATTAAACCTAGAATATTATGTGATAGTCAAAACAGAAGGATTTATAAAATTAGTAGATGCAATAGGTGGAGTCACATTCAATGTTCCAATAGATATGGATTATGATGATACATCACAAGATTTACACATTCATCTAAAAGCAGGAGAACAATTGCTAGATGGAGATAAGGCAGAACAATTAGTACGTTTTAGACATAATAATGATGGAAGTTCATATCCAGAAGAATATGGAGATAATGATACAGGAAGAATGAGAACTCAAAGAGAGTTTATAATGGCAGTAATTCAGCAAACAGCAAAAGTTGAGAACATATTTAAATTAGGACAAATACTAGAGGTTGCACAAGAAAATGTAATAACAAACATAGATTTTAATGTTGCAAAAGATTACATTCCATATGCAGTTGAATTTAGCACAGAGAATTTATTAACAGCAACATTACCTGGAGAAAACACAAATAAAAACGCAGCAGGAACATGGATATTTGTACATGATGAAGATGAGACAGCAGCGTTAATACAAGAATTATTTTATGATAGAGATTTAGAGCAACCAACTGAAGAAGGAACAGAAAATACAACTGGAAATGAAACAAATAGTACAAGTAACGCAACAGGAAACCAAACAAGTAGTTCAAGAGTAAGCAAAGCAGATATAAAATTAGAAGTAATAAATGGAAGTGGAAATAGTAATAAATTACAAGAAGTAGTTAATGAATTAGAAGGCGCAGGATATGAAGTATATAGAACAGGAACTACAAATTCTACTTCTAAAACCACAATTATTAACAAAAAAGACGCAGCAGACACAATATTAGAAAATATAAAAACCACATTAGGAGTTGGAACAATATCAAATTCACAATCAAGTTCAAGTAAAGCAGATGTTACAATAGTAATTGGTAGAGACTATGAATAATGTCGCATTGGGGACGCTTCCCATGCGACATTCTCTAACTATAATTTTAAGTTTATTATCTATAATATCTTTTAGTTCTTTTATACTTTTTAGGTGTATAATAAAAAATCCTATAAATCAAAAGTAAAGCCACAAAAATTAAAGCAATATATATTATAAAAGTAGGAATACGGAACTCTTCTACATCATGAGATGCAACTAAATCAGTAGTATACTCAACACCATTAACAGTATATGAGACTTTTCCTAGTACATCTCCTCCATAAATAGGAGCTTTAATTTCATCATTCAAAACAATATTTGGTTCTATATTTTCAGTATTTTCAGAATTATCAACTAAAGCATTAATATTCTCACTAACTAATAAATCTAATTGTTTAGTATCCTTAGTAGCATTTGAAACTTCTATTTGAGTTGCTACATCCTTTTCATTTGCAATAGTTTTTAAAGAATAATTATTATATCCATATTCATATAAAGAAATGACATCCGCAAATCTTGAATTAGATGTAGGACAACCTAGTACAACATTTATTAATTCTATATCATTGTTATAAGCAACACTAACTAAACAATCACCAGCTTGAGTAGTAAAACCAGTTTTACCAACTGTAACATAAGAAGTATAATATTGACTTTCTGGAACTAATAAATAATTAGTAGAAGAATATAGACGGCTATCATGCATATTAGTTGCAGGAATAGCACAAGAAGCCATACCAGCAAGTTTTCTAAAGTCTTCATTCTTAATACAATATTGCATCAATTTAGCTAAATCATAGGCGGTTGAATAGTGATTTTCATCATGTAATCCATAAGCATTTGTGAAGTGTGTACCAGTTAAGCCCAGCTCATTTGCTTTTGTGTTCATCATAGAAACAAAGCTATCAATAGAACCACCAACATATTCGGCTAGGACATTTGCAGCATCATTTGCAGAATGAGTTAAAAGCATTTCTAATAACTGCTCAACTGTCAAATTTTCACCAACTTGAATATCTGCTATTGAATAACCACTAGGAATAGAAGTAACTGCAGTATGACTTGCAGTTGTTACATCATCTAAATTACCATTTTCAAGTGATAAAATAGCAGTCATAATTTTAGTAGTACTTGCAGGATACATTCTTTCATTCTCATTTTTTGCATATAAAACTTTATTAGTTCTATTATCCATCAAAATTGCACTGCCAGCTGAAACTATTGGCTCATTAGCTGCATATGTGTTTAAGGTTATTACATTGCAAAATAAAAATATTAGTAGAAATATCATAATAACATATATCTTTTGTAATCTATTTTTAAGCATTTTTGTATCATTCCTCTCGTAATTCATAACTTATAATAATATATCGTATAATGTCGAAAATTTCAATTCATTTTTGAAAAATAATAAACAAAAAAGGAAGGTGCGTATGAGAAAATTAAATTTAAAACAAAAAAAGATAATAGCAATCATTCTAATTATTTTAGTAGTAATTGCATATTACTATTTCTATTTAAGAGACACAACAGAAGAAATAAGTAATCAAGATTTAGAAGTTAATAATACACAAGAAAATAATCAAACAAACGAAACAATTGTTGTACATGTATCTGGAGCAGTAAATATTGAAGGCATTGTAGAATTAGATTCTGGCAGTAGAATTGCTAATGCAATAGAAAAAGCAGGAGGAATTAAAGAAAATGCAGATATGACAGATATAAATTTAGCTTATCCATTAGAAGATGGAATGAAAATACATATACCAACAAAAGAAGAAACAGAAGCAAATAAAAACAATGAAAATACACCAGCTGAAAGCTATGTCACTGCTGCTTCTGGAGGAGTAAATTCCAAAGAAGCTACAAATAGTACACAAAGTAGTAGTACGTCAGATACAAGTAGTAAAAAAGTGAATATAAATACAGCCACACAAGAAGAGTTAGATACCTTGCCAGGTATAGGTCCATCAATAGCATCAAAAATAATAGACTATAGAGAACAAAATGGTAAGTTTAATAGCATTGAAGAAATTAAAGAAGTTAGTGGGATTGGTGAAGCAAAATATGAGAAAATAAAAGCTTCAATTACAATTAAATG
>CAWVDV010000148.1:0-5971 GCA_963928115.1 Bacillota bacterium
AAATGAGAGTATCAGAGATAAAAACATATAATGATAAAATATTACCACATTCTTTTAATGATATGATGACTGCATTTGTTAATGGAATGGATGATAATAATGCCACATTCCATGCTTTCAAGAAATACTTTAAAGGAGATAATTCTTTTGAAATAGCAGACAAAGTAGCCTTCTCATCAGAAAGAAAATGGAGTTCAATATCTTTTAAAAATGAAGGTTCTATCGTTGTAGGTGCTCCAGAAAGATTATTTGATAAAAGTAAAGACGATATGCCAGAAGAAATTAATGAATTGCAAAAAAACGGAAAAAGAGTTTTAGGGATAGCATATACAAAATCAATAATTAGTGAACCAGAATTACCAGAACTAGAAATTATAGCAACAGCTGTTTTAGAAGACCCATTAAGAAAAAATGCTAAAGAGATGTTAGGATATTTTAAAGACCAAGGTATTGATGTAAAAATTATTTCTGGAGACAATGCTTTGACAGTTTCTAATATAGCTAAAAAGGCTGGACTAAAAGATTATGGCTCATATATAGATTTATCTACAATTAATACTGATGCTGAAATAGTAGATTTGGTTGATAAATATAGTATTTTTGCAAGAGTATTACCACATCAAAAAAGTATTATTGTAAAAGCATTGCAAGCTAAACAACACAAAGTTGCAATGACTGGTGATGGAGTTAATGATGTAATAGCACTAAGAGAATCAGATTGTAGTATAACACTTCCAGAAGCAACAGATAGTGCAAAACAAGTATCACAAATAGTTTTACTAAATTCAGATTTTAGTGTATTAAAAGATGTAATGATGGAAGGTAGAAGAGTTGTTAATAATATAACAAAAGTAGCAAGAATATTCTTTATAAAAACAATTTACTCAGTGCTATTATCAATATTCTGCATATTAACAAATATGGAATTCCCATTTATACCAATACAAATAACATTAGTAGATTTAGTAATAGAAGCATATACATCATTCTTTATAACCTTTGAAAAGAACAAAAAGCCTGTCACTGGCTCATTTCTACGAACGGCATTAACAAATGCTATGCCATTTGCAATAGTTATAATGTTTAATATAATATTCTTAACATTTTTCAGAGATACCTTAGGAATATCACAAGAAATTGCAACAACAATGATGTACTTATTAATAGGATTTGTTAGTATATTAGCAGTTCAAGAAGTTTGTAAGCCATACACAAAAGTTCATGTATTCTTGTTTGTAACAACAGCGATAGGATTCTATATAGCAGTTATACTATTTAAAAACTTATTACAAATATCATTAGCATTACAACCTAATGAATTAATCATAACATTAATTTTAGCAGTTATAAGCTATATTTTAATTACAATTAAAAGAAGTGTATACAAAAGAAAAAATATATAATTAATTTAATAAAGGGGGATTTTTTATGAAAAAGAAAAGTGTTATAGCTATTGTTATAGCAGTTATTGCTATTGTACTTGTAGTAGGAGGAATCGTTATATTTCTTGCTAGTGGATTTACACAAGAATTAGCTATAAAAAATGAAATTCAACAAATGGATGAAATGACAAACGATGTAGAAAATGTCGATATCGAAGCATTTAACCAAAAGGCTGATACAATTGTTACAACAGGTGATTATGCAGTAGTAGAACAAGCTGTTAAAACTTATCTTAAAGAAAGTGTAAATTATACACTAGAAATCAAAGCACTACTAGATGATGAACAAATGGCAAATATAGTAACAGCAGATAATTACCAAACTGATGGGCCTGATTTTGTCCAAACTACTCAATATCTAAGTGATTCTAAAGCAAAATTAGAAGAGGCTAAAACTAAATTTCCAGAAATGTTTACTGAAGAAAAAATAATGTCATATATTGATGGAAAAATTGATGATGAATATTACATTGACTTTTATAAAGAAGTAGCTATTGGAAATGAAGCAGAATTAATGCCTCAAGAAGATATGGATACAATTAATTCATCTTTAGATACTGTAATTAATATACTAAATATCGAAGAAGAAATGATTAATCTTTTAAAAGATAATAAAGGAACTTGGACAATAGAAGATGGTATGATAATGTTTACTTCTGATAGTGTATTAACAACATATAATGACCTTGTAGCAGAATTACAATCAGTTGCTAATATCCTTCTTTAGTGTGAATTAAAGGAGGAATTTTTTATGGAAAGAATAAGATTAAGTAATATTACAAAAAATTATGGAGATAGAAAAATATTTGAAATTCCAGATTTGAAAATTCAAGATGGCCAAAAAATTGGTATAGTTGGAAAAAATGGTGTAGGAAAATCTACATTTTTAGATATTATTTCTGGAGATATTAAACCAGATAGTGGAAATATAAAAATTAACGGAAAAATGTCATATATTAAGCAATTAGATGAAATTGGAACTAATAGAAAAGTTAGTGGTGGCGAAAAAATGTTACAAACAATAAATTTATCATTACAAGAGAATCCAGATATTTTATTAGCAGATGAACCATCAAGTAATTTAGATATGTTTAATATAGAGTATGTAACAAAAAAATTAAAAGAATTTAATGGAACATTATTATTAATATCTCATGATAGAAATATATTAGATGAAGTATGTAATTATATTATTGAAATTGAAAATGGTGAAATTATAGAATATAAAGGAAATTATAGTTCATATAAAAAGCAAAAGAATGAAAAATTGGAAAGAGAAAAATTTGAGTATTCCCAATATGTCAAAGAAAAGAACAGATTGGAACATGCTATTATAGCAAGTAAAAATTCTGCAAAATCAATGAGAAAAGCACCTAAAAGAATGGGAAATTCCGAAGCTCGTCTGCATAAAAGAGAAGCAAGTGAGATAAAAGAAAAACTAGAAGGACATTCAAAAGCACTTGAAACTAGGCTAAATCACTTAGAAATAAAGGAAAAACCTTTACCTGAATATAATATCTATTTTGTAACACCTGAAAGTAGTAAAATAAAGAGCAAAAATATAGTATCATGTGATGATTTTTCTTTAGAAATTAATCATAAACAGTTATTGATACATGCTAAAATCTATGTACCATCAAACAAGAAAACGGCATTATTAGGAAAAAACGGAATTGGAAAAACAACTTTAATTAAAGAAATACTTAGTAAAAATAAACTTTTTTCAATAAATCCACAAGCGAAAATAGGATATTTTAGTCAAGATTTAAGCATTCTCGATGAAAATATTTCGATTTTAGAAAATGTTATGACTGATAGTATTCAAAGTGAAACAACCGCAAGAAATGTATTAGGAAATTTAATTATTAAAGATAATAAAGTTTATGAAATTGTGAAAAATCTAAGTGGAGGGGAGAAGGTGAAAGTTGCTTTAGCTAAACTTCTTGTCTCAAATTCCAATTTTCTTATTTTAGATGAACCTACAAATTTTTTGGATATAGAATCAATCGAAGGATTAGAATTGCTGATTAAGCAGTACTCAGGAACTGTTTTAGTGATTTCACATGATAAGAGATTTGTAGATAATGTATGTGATAATATAATTTTATTTAAAGATAAAAAGTTGGTACAATTTGATGGGAATTATTCTGATTATTTAAAATACGAAGAAAATAAGGATAAAAATAAAGCACTTTCTAATGATAGATTAGTACTTGAATTTAGACTTACTAAGTTGGATTCAGAAATATCTTTGGAGAATGATTCTAATAAGAAACTTTTATTGGAAAAAGAACGTGAAGAGATTTTATCAAAATTAAAAAATTCTTAGATATTGTTTTTATATAAAATTAAAGGGGATTATGTTTTATGAAAAAGAAGAAATGGTTATTTATAATTTTAATTACAATATTATCTATAGTTTGGATAATTTGTATGCATTTTACTACTTTAGAGCTAATAGAAAATATTAATCGTAATATAAAAGAAGATTATAGCTTGAAAGTTCCAGAAAATGAGAATTCAAATTTAGGTATTGGTGAGAATTTATATACTAAAACTTTTGGAAGCTATGTTGTATCTAATAACTGGATTGAAAGTGAGGAACATTCTACAAATTCTAAGTTTTTCTATGTAGCTAGTGGAGAAGAAAGGGAAGAGAGGCCTAATAATATTTCAGTTAATGCAGGAACTAATAAATATAGTGGTTCTGAACATGAAAAATTTAGAGATGCTATATTATCGCAGCTTTCATATCAAATTTCTAATTCTCCAGATTGTACTCTTAATGCAAATGGCAGTTTTACTAAAGATAATAATTACGTGGTTTATGAATTTGATATTTTTGAAAAAAGTGATAATATTATGACAAAACAATTTTATATTGTTGGAGATTATAAATATGTTTTGGTTCACGAAACTGTTTATAATTTTCCTTCAGATGAAGTAGATGCAGTTACTAAGAAGATAGTGGATAGTTTTGAGTGGAAGGACTAATATATAAAAAACGTCAAGATGCTAGCACTTTATGTTATTTACTTAATTGTAAAGCATTTTGATGATTAGCAAAAGAAAAGACTAGGGTATGTTTAGCGACACCTAGTCTTTTTTAGTTCCTCATTGAAACATTTATTGCAATTGCTAAATATATTTTATCACTTAATTTATTATATGTCAAATTTTTAGTTTTATAAAAAAATAAAAATGTATAAATAAAAAATAGGGGGAATATAAATATCTCCTTGTATTTATCAATATATAACATTGCACAAAATCAAAGTTTTGTGCAAATAGAGATAGGAGAAAAATATAAATCAGCCATAAACCTATGCTCTTACATATTCAAGGCTTTTAGCTGTTCTAGGCATACTAATATCCATTTATATATCTTTATTTTCTTAATATATTTATATTATATTTATTATTATCATAAATCTTTTGTGTTATTGTTATATTAATATTCTTATAGCTCATTAAAATCAAATTTAAGACATTTTTTTATTTTTCTTATATAATTTCATTATTATAATTATTTTACTTATTGTATTTTTAAATTTATATCTATAATTTTTTCTTATTATATATTTTTTATTTTTATATATTAAATTGTATGAAAATTTTTCAAAGAATCTCCAAAATGTCTATTTCTCTATATTTGCCGTATTTTGCAGACAACAAACTATATGGATTAAAAATAAAAACGGCTTAAAATCGATTCTCGTGCGTCGCTTTTTTTGAAAGTATTAATCTTTAGCCATTTTTAACTATTTTTACATGTTATACATATATCAGTTGTAATATTTTATACAATCTGGACATATTATAACTTTGTTAAGTTTATAATTAAAATGTCTTAAAAACGATTTTAAAGCTTAATAAACTATAATTATATTAATATAATCCAATTAACTTTTTATAAATAATTTTTTATTATTAAATTTATTTTATAATATTTAATTTTATTATCTTGTAATGTATATTAATTTCAATTCAGATTAACTTATAATCAACTTATTAAATTAAAATGATAAATTATATTATTAATATAATTTTATTTTAAAACTAATTTTAAATTAATTTAAATAGTTCAAATGTTCGTTTTTGTAATTTTTAATATTTGTTATAAAAAATCTAATAATTTAAACATTGCACAAAATTTTATAATTTAATTTATTATAATAATTTTTGTTTTTTAATTAATTTACTATTTTAATTTGATTTTATATTATTTATTCCTTTATAATATTTTTTAAAATTGTTTTATAGTTCCGTTTATTTTTAATTAATATTATCTCATTAATGTGAATTTTATTTATAATTATTTTATTGTTTAAATTAGGAACTCCCCCTCTTCCCTTCTTTTGCTTCTATTTCGATAAAAAATAGAGAATATTATTTATTTAATATTCTCCGTATAAATTGTAATTTAGTGAATAGTATGTGCAGTTATAATTGTGTAACTATATGAGTTAATAGTTATTTTTATATTATCAATTTCACAATACCAATTCTTTCCCTTTTTATAAATAGCA
>CAWVDV010000149.1:0-15754 GCA_963928115.1 Bacillota bacterium
ATCTTCATGATACTCTTTTGTATTTATTGACACATTTGCTATTTACTTCTAACATATACATTTTGCGTATCATACGCTACCTTTATATTTTCTTCTTCTAATATCTTCATTAATTTGTGATTTATATCTTCACATTCTGCTAAATAACTATCATATCCAACTGAATCTGTATATGTGTATATTAGCATATTAATTCCTTCTTCATTAATATTGTCAAACCTTACAATTGTTTCTTCATCTAATATACTTTCTCTTTCATGTAACATTTTTTCAACTCTCTGTTTCAATATTTGTAACTTTTCTACTGGTGTGTCTAATTCTATTCTTAGGTTTACCTTATATCTTCTTCGTTCCATTTTACTCCAATTGATTACTGATGAATCTGCAATTTTTGAATTTGGTACATTTAAAATTGAATTTTCGAATGTTCTAATTCTTGTAGTTCTAAAGGTAATATCTTCTATTGTTCCTTCATATGAATCCAT
This sequence comes from Bacillota bacterium, assembly GCA_963928115.1. Lineage (GTDB taxonomy): Bacteria > Bacillota > Clostridia > TANB77 > CAG-508 > CAG-269. Next base: position 486 of record CAWVDV010000149.1, read on the forward strand.
TTGAATCCAGTCACCTACATTAAATGGTTTGTCTAAAAATATTACAAAACCTCCAAATAGGTTTTTAGCAGTATCTTGAGCTGCCAAAGTTATGATTACTCCACCTATACCTAATCCCGCAATTAATCCAGTTAAATCAATTCTAAGTAATGCTAAAACTATAAAGGCTGTAATGATATATATTATAGCTCTTACTATTTTTAAAATAAATTCAAGTGTTGTATCATCTATTTGTCTTTTAGACTGTTTTCTCATTTTAGATACTAATGATGACTTTATTGTAAAACTTTTTGCTAGTCCTATTGCAAATGCTATTACACTTATTATTTCAAATGCAATTGTAACATATCCCATTACTTCTTGACTTAAATTTAGTGGTTTCTTTAAAAATAGAACTGCTAAATAAATTCCCAAAATTATAAAGAATACTTTTAATGGGCTATAAAATGCACTTTCTCTTATATCTTTGGCTTTTTTTGATTTTAATTTAAACATTCTAATAATTGCATATGCAATTGTTGAACTAAATATTCTAAATACTATTATTATTCCTATTGCTATTATTATATCTATTATTTCTAATGAAGTAATACTACTTACAAACTCATTAAATTGCTCCATAAACTTTTCTCACTTTCTCTAATATCCTTTGTTATAACAACGCAAGATGCTGATTATTGTTTGAATTATTTTATCCCATGTAGTCACGCAACTTCTTACTCCTACTAGGATGTCTCAACTTTCTCAAAGCTTTAGCTTCAATTTGTCTAATTCTTTCGCGAGTAACCTCAAACTCACGTCCTACTTCTTCCAAAGTTCTAGCCTTACCATCTTCTAGTCCAAATCTTAATTTTAGAACTTTAGCTTCTCTAGGTGTTAAAGTATTCATTACTTCTTCTAATTGTTCTTTTAATAAAGTATATGCTGCTGAATCATGTGGTTCTGGGCTATCCTCATCTTGAATAAAGTCTCCTAAATGACTATCATCTTCTTCACCAATTGGTGTTTCTAATGATACTGGGTCTTGTGCTATTTTTTGAATTTCCATTACCTTTTCTACTGGTATTTCCATTTCAGCTGCAATTTCTTCTGGGGTTGGTTCTCTTCCCATTTGTTGTAAAAGATGTCTTGAAGTTCTAATTAATTTATTAATTGTTTCTACCATATGAACTGGTATACGTATTGTTCTGGCTTGGTCTGCTATTGCTCTTGTTATTGCTTGTCTAATCCACCAGGTTGCATAAGTACTAAATTTGAATCCTTTTGTGTAGTCAAATTTTTCTACTGCTTTTATTAATCCCATATTACCTTCTTGGATTAAATCTAAGAATAACATTCCTCTACCAACATATTTTTTTGCTATACTTACTACTAATCTCAAGTTTGACTCTGCTAATTTTTGTTTTGCTTCTTCGTCACCTTTTAATATTCTTTTAGCTAAATCTAATTCTTCATCAAATGTTAGAAGTGGAATTCTTCCAATTTCTCTCAAATACATTCTAACAGGGTCATCTACATTTATTCCTTCATAACTTGTATCTGTAATCTCATCTAATTTTAAGTCTTCAACTTCTTTTAAATCCTCTATATCTGGTTCTTCATCTAAGTCATCGTTTAATAAATCCACTCCTAGTTCTTCAAAAGCATCAAATACTTTATCAATTTGGTCTGGATTCACATCATCTAATTCAGAAGCTAAATCTCCAATTGTAATTGTTCCTTTTTCTTTAGCTTTTTTTAATATATTATTTACTTTTTCATTTTTTAGTGTATCATCATCTTTTTCTTCGTTTTCATGTTCTACCGCTTTTTTCTTTGCAATTTTTCTTGCTTTTTCTATTTTTTCTATTTTTTCACTGTCACTAGTTTTTTTGTCTTTTTTCTCTTCTTTTTTTGCTTCATCTTTTTTCTTTGTTATTTCTTTTTTATTTGTTTCTTTCTTTGCTTCACTTTTCTTTTCTTTTTTTGTTGTTTCTTTTTTAACGTTAGTTGTCTTTTTTTCTTCATTCTCTTTTAATTCTTCTTTTTTCTTCGCCATCCTTATTCCCTCATTCCTTTCTAAAGATTATCCTTATTCCTTTTTCAAATTCATTCCTTGAACTTTGTTTAATTTTGCTATTTGAATAATTATATTAGTCAATTCTTGTCCTAAAGTTCTTTTTTTCAATTCATCAGTTTCATTTTCTATAAGTTCAACAAGTTCAAACTTTCTACTAGTTAATTTGTCTTTTTCATAACTTTTTATTATATCATCAATAGCTTTTTCCATATTGTCTATTTCATAATCATCTGCCATTATTTCAGTAATTCTACCTTGTTCTTCTTCATCTAAATTGTCTATAACACTATTAATATTACTATTTCCTTTTCTGAGTTCTTCATACAATTTTTGAGCAATATTTTTATTTATATTATCTTTAAAGTCTTCTACTTTTATATTTTTTTCTATTATTTCAAAAACATTTAATTCGCCTGTTAAAAGTAGTGATAATATAGTATTTTCCCTTCTCTTAATTGTTTCTGATACTTGTTCTTTGTTTTCATTGTGTTTAATAACTGGTTTTGCTTTTTCTAGTATTTTTTCGCTTTTAGAACTATTATATGTTAGTTTATTTACTTCTGCATATATTGCTTCTTTTGATGTTTCATATTCTTTCGCAATTTTTTCAATGTACACTTCTCTTTCAATGCTATTATCAATTTTTGCTATAAGTTTTGCAATTTCATTTAAAAATTTGATTTTATCATTTACATTTTCTAAATTCAAATTTTGTTTTAAAACTTTTACTTTGAATTCTATTACTGATAATGCTTTATCTATCAAATTTTTGAATCTTGCATTTCCATATTTTACGATATATTCATCTGGGTCTTTTGCACCTTCCATTTGCAATACTCTTATATCACATCCCATATCTTGCAATATGTCTAATGCTCTTATTTTTGCATTAAGTCCTGCTTCATCTGAGTCAAAACTTAAAATTATCTGGTCTGCATTTTTTCTTAGTAACCATCCTTGTTGCTGTGTTAACGCTGTTCCAAGTGGTGCTACTACATTTGTTATCCCTCTTTGATGTAATGAAATAACATCCATATATCCTTCCACAATCAATAATTGTTTTAAATGTCCTTGTTTTTTTGCAACGTTTAATCCAAATAAATTTCTTCCTTTACTATATGCTACATTTTCTGGTGAATTTATGTATTTGGGTTTAGAATCATCTAAAACTCTTCCTCCAAAAGCAATAACTTTTCCTCTTGCATCACAAATTGGAAACATTAAACGATTTCTGTATCTATCTATATATTGTCCTCTATCATTTTTATTAACTAAACCAGATTCTAATATTTCAGGCTCTTCAAATCCTTCTTCTTTTAATTTATGATATAGTTCATCAAACTTTCCTGAATATCCGATTTTAAATGATATTAATGTTTCATTTGTTAATTTTCTTTTCTTTATGTATTCTTGAGCAATTTTTGATTCTGAATGATATAAATTTTCATGATAAAAATTTGCTGCTACTTCATTTACTTTTAGTACTTTACTTTTTAATATTTCTTTTGCTGTGTCTACATTATTTTCTAAAGTTGTTAATTGTATATTTGCTCTTTCGGCTAAAGTTTGAACTGCTTCTACAAAGCTAATTCCTTCTATTTTCATTAAAAAAGTAAATACATTTCCTCCAACTCCACATCCAAAACAATGAAATATTTGTTTATCTGGTGAAACTGAAAATGAAGGTGATTTTTCATTGTGGAATGGGCATAATCCAAAGTAGTTTCTTCCACTTCTTTTTAAATGCACATATTGTGATATTATATCTACTATATCATTTGATTGTCTAACTTCTTCTATAATTTCATCACTATATCGCGGCATTTTTACCTTCCTTTCCTCATTTCAATATGCATATTTATATTATTCGACGTATTTGACATAAATTCCTTCTTATTACTTAAAAAAATTGTCAAGTTTTTAAAATTTGACAATTTTTTAATAACTAATTATTTAACAACATCATTCTATTATCTAATTTTTGAATTGCTTTTGCACAATTTACCCACTCTTTTGATGATTTTTTGTCAATTTCTTCTTCTGGTTTGTATTTCATTTTATGTTCAAGACTAGCCCAAAAATCCATTGCAATTGTTCTTATTTGAATTTCTACTTTTACATATACTATATTTTGTGATAAGGTTACCGGTACTTCAACTATTAAATGATAGCTTGAATATCCACTTTCTTTTGGATGTGTAACATAGTCTTTTTCTGTTATTATATTAATTCCTGGCAATTTTTGAACTAGATTTCTAATCGAAAATATATCTTTTTTTAATGGACATATTATTCTTACTCCAGCTATATCATTTATATTTTCTATCATTTCATGATAATTTAGTTCTAAGTTTCTTTTTTTCATTTTTTGCATTATACTTTCTGGTTTTTTTATTCTTGTGTTTATATGGTCTATTAAGTCATAATTATAGAATAATTTGTATTCATCTTGTATTATTTCTATTTTTGTTTGTAATTCTTTGATTGCTGTTGAGTAAATAAACATCAACTTTTCAAATGTTTTATCATCTTTTTTCAATTCTTTATCATAATCTAAAAAGTTTTTTATTTCCATCAGGTCTGTCGGTTCTTCTTTAATCTTCTTTCTTTTCATTTAATTCACCCTTTCTAGGTTTATTTTTTGAATGTTTTTGGATATTTCCTAGTTATTATATTTTTTTGTTTTTTGATTTATGCATATGTTATCCAAATATTGTTATCAAAAAATAGTTTAATTGTGTTTTTTAGGTGAAAAATGTTTTAATATTTTATTAAGATATTTTAAAAAGATTTTTTATATCATTTAAAGTTCCTGTTTTCTTTTCCCCTGTTCTTACATTTTCAAGTTCGAACTCTTCACCTGATTGCTTATTTCCAATAACAACTAAATATGGTGTACCTAAAATTTTGCAATCTTTAATTTTCATTCCCATTGTGATATTTTCTCTATCATCTAAGATTGCCTCAATACCATTTTCTTTTAGTTTGTTATATAATTTTGTTGCAAATTCTAGTTTTTCTTCATCTTCCATTTTTGGAACTATTTGAACTTTGAATGGAGCTATATTTTCAGGTAAAACAATTCCTTCTATTTCTTCTTTTTCATTTTTTAGTATTGATTCTTCATATAAAGCTGCAACAGTTCTACTAACTCCTATTCCATAGCATCCCATATAGTAAAGTGCTTCTTTTCCTTCTCTGTTGATGTATTTTCCGTTCATCATTTCTGAATATCTAGTACCTAATTGGAAAATATGTCCTAATTCCATAGTTCTAATTTCTTTGAATCCTGAAATATCTTCTATTCCATATTCTTCTTTTAGATATTCTTGATAGTTTTCTTTCTCTAATATTTCTGTATTTAGTCCAATTCCTGTTTTTTCGTCATATAAAATTTTATCTTCACCTTGTTCAGATATTAGCATAAATTCTTCTGATTTTTTTCCTCCCATAGCTCCATTATCTGCTACAATTGGAATTACTTTTAAACCTAGTCTTTCAAATATTTCTAAAAATGCTTTTCTTATATTTTTATATGACACTTCCATTCCTTTTTCATCTTCATCAAAACTGTATGCATCAAGCATTGGGAAAGATTTTCCTCTTAACAAATATCCTCTTGTTCTAATTTCATTTCTAAATTTTTCTCCAATTTGATAATATGTTACTGGCAAATTTTTATATGATTTTAGTTTTTCTCTTGCAAATTCTACTACCGCTTCTTCTCCTGTTGGTGCTAAGCAGAATGTTCCTTTGTTTGATTCTGTAATCAACATTGTTCCATCATTTACATATTGGTCATATCTTCCAGAATTTTTCCATATTGTGTCTGGCTGTAATATTGGTAATAATGTTTCTATACATCCATATTTATTTAAAGTTTCTACTATAATTTGCTCTACTTTTCTTCTTACCAATAGTGGTATTGTATTATATCCAAATAGCCCTGCTCCATATTGTACTAATTGTCCTGTTTGTAATAAAATACTTTGTGCAGGATACATTTCATCTATATTGTTTAATTTTGTAGCTCCCATACCTGTTTGTGATAATTTCATTTTTCATCATTCCCTTCTAAAATTTCATCTACTACTATTTGATGGTTTTCATCTAATTTATATCTTGGTAAATCTGGTAAATCTTCTAAAGAAGAATATCCAAACATTTTTAAAAATTCATCAGTTGTTTTATATGACATTGGCTTTCCTGGTAAATCTATTTTTCCGGCTTCTTTTATTAGTCCATATTCTAATAATTTGTATACACACGCATCTGCTCCAACTCCACGAATTGACTCTATTTCTGCCCTCGTAATTTGTGGATTGTAGGCAATTATTGCTAGTGTCTCTAATGCCGCACTTGATAAATTAGGTTTTGTTCTTTTATCTAATACCGGATAAATGTATTCATACAAGCTTGTTTTTGTTGCTAATTGATATGATTCATTGACCTTTATTAGTTCTATTCCTCTATCTTCTTTTTTATATTCTTCTTGCATATTTGATACGATTGTGTCTAAGTCATTTTCGCTTACTTCCAATGCTAATATTAGTTCTTTTTTTTCTACTGGTCTTCCTGCTGCAAAAAGAATTGCTTCTATTGCTGCTTTTAGATGGCTTATATCCACTTTTATTTTCACCTCTTTATTTTCCATTTTTTGTGTATTCCATTAATTTATTTTTACTTTTTTAGTATTTATATTATTGCAGAAAATACTTGATATGTCAATATTTTTTGATAATTCTTGCACTTTTTTAATTTATATGCTAATATTAATTTAGATTATTTTTAGTAATAAATATTTTATATACTTAATATGGAATGGGGGATTTTCATGGATGAAAAGAAAAATTTAGAAGTGGTTTCTGGTGATGGCTCAAATTTAGATATTTCACCTGTTTATGATAATATTAGTGAGATTAGACCAAAATCCACAACTCAAAAACCTTCTAATGTGGTTATACCAAAAGAAACTCATAAACCTATAAAGGATAAAAAGAAAGACGAGAAGAAAAAAGAAGAAAATAAATAAGGTTTTCCTTGTTTATTTTCTCTTTTTTTAGTTATCACTCAAAAAATATGTCAAAGCTATTTTTTGTTCTTCCATAGTTTCTAAATTATATATACTAATCTCATTAATCCTATTATCGGTCATTCTTAACTCATAGCAATAACCATCTAAATAATATCCATTAGGCATATTTTCTTCTTTGTTGTTGCTATCAATTTTGAATACTGAAAATTCATTTTCAATATTATTGTTTTCATCAACTAATTTTCTTGTAAGGATATATCCTTCATTTTCAGTTACATAGCAACTTCCGAATCTTCCTACTTCATGATTAGTTTTGTCATCTAAATATACCACATGATATTTTTCTCCATCTTCATAATCAACGTATACAATATATTTTTCATTTATTCCTGCAATTAGTGTTCTTCCTTGTGCTAGTTCTTCCTTATTTTCTCCATTTATATCTGCTACATATAAATCTCTTGTTTCTCCATCTGTATAATAAATTTTGTTATTAAGTATATTGAAATAATTTTTCACATTAGGAATTATTGTTGTAATATTGTTTCCGTCTTTATCCATTGAGCATAAATCTCCTTGTGGTGTTTGATTTATTTCATCAAAACCATTTTGTTTTACAAAATATATTTTATCTTCTGTTAGCCACAATTGGGCTGATTCTCCTTCATATATTTGTGTTACTTTTCCTTGCAAATCAATTTTATATATTCCTTTTCCTGAATAGTGGTTTGGCACTCCATATATATTTTCTCCATCAAAATATATTTTCCATAGTTCTTTTGATGTATTTACTTGAATTGCTGAATTCTCTTTTATATTGAAAATATATAAATTGTTTCCATTGATAGAGTCAATATATGCAATTGTGTTATCTATTTTTACAAATTTATTTCCTTTTGTCATACTATATTTTATTTCTTCTTTTTCTTGTGGTTTTTGAGTTTCTTCTGTTTCTTGATTTTCTTCTATATTTTCTTCATTGCTTTCTTCTACTTTTTTATCTATTTCTTGTGTACTTTCATTTTCTGTTTGATGTGTTTTATTTAGTCCATACGCTAATCCTATTAATGTTATTATTAATATAATTATAGCAATAACCAAGATTTTTTTATTTTGTACTTTCTTTTTTCTTTTATTTAAGTTATTTCTTTCTCTGGCTCCTCTTCTCATAAAAATTCTCCTATTTAACTTCAATTAATTCATATTCTTTTGTTCCTAAACCAATTTCTTCTCCATGCTCAATTTGGCTCTCCCAGTTAGTTTCTGGATGGTTACTATGGAATAGGTCTTTTTCGTGTACACCTTTTTTCATTTGCTCTGCTAAATAGCTGTTTTCAAATACTTCTTGTTTGTTTACTAAATCAGCACATGCTTTATCTAATGCTACCATATCAAAAGATGCTAACATTCCAATATTAGGTACTATTGGAGCATCATTTTCTCCATGACAATCACAATTAGGAGAAACATCACAAATTAAACTAATATGGAATTGTGGTTTATCCTTAACTACTGCTAATGCATATTCTGCCATTTTCTTATTCAAAATATCTGCCGCTTCATCATTTGGAGATTTTATTGCATCAAAATTACAAATTCCTATACATCTTCCACATCCTACACACTTATTGTGGTCAATTACTGCTTTTCCTTCTTCATTGTATGAAATTGCTCCATGTGCACATATTTTTATACATTGCTTACATTTTCTACATTTATCTAAAATTACATTTGGTTTTCCGCTACTATGCATTTCCATTTTTCCTGCTCTTGAGCCACATCCCATTCCGATATTTTTTATTGCTCCTCCAAATCCTGTTCCTTCATGTCCTTTAAAATGGTTTAGTGAAATTATTACATCTGCATCCATAATTGCTCTTCCGATTTTTGCCGTTTTTACATATTCTTGATTTATTTCTACATATTGCTCATCTGTTCCTTTTAATCCGTCTGCAATTATGATATGGCATCCTGTTGTGAATGGATTATATCCATTTACATATGCTGAATCTAAATGATCTAAAGCATTTTTTCTTCCTCCAACATATAATGTGTTGCAATCTGTTAGGAATGGCTTTCCACCTAATTTTTTTACTAAGTCTACTATTACTTTTGAATAGTTTGGTCTTAAATATGCTAAATTTCCTGGTTCTCCAAAGTGTATTTTTATTGCTGTGTATTTGTTTTCAAAATCAATGTTTTCGATTCCTGCTTTTTTTACTAGTTTTTCTAATTTTTGTAATAAGTTGTATCCTGGTCTTGCTCTAAAGTCTGTAAAATATACTTTTGATTTTTCTTTCATTTTAATCACTTTCCTTCTTTATTTTTATTTCTTTTTTAATATCTTTTCATCTTAACTTTGTTTCTATTACTATATCATAAATTTTTTTATTATTCCATAGTTATTTTGGTTTTAATAATATTCCTTATTCAGTAAACAAAGAAGAGTATTTCTTTCATATAAAAATACTCTTCTTCGTTTAATTTTTACATTCTTTACTCTTCTACTTTTTCAAATAAATCTTTTCCTACTCCACATAGTGGGCATGTCCAATCATCTGGTAAATCAGAAAATTTAACACCTTCTTTTTCTTCATCATAAATATATCCACATACTGTACATCTATATTTTTCCATGAATTTCACCTCCATTATTTATTCTTTTTTATTTAAAGGTCCGTCCCTAAATCCCTGATTTTAGGGATTTTTAGGACCGTCCCCTAATCCCTGTGCTAATTTGTTCATTTCTTCCACATTTTGTTCATTCATTGTGGATTTTATTGTTATTGTTGGCTCGATTATATCAAGATTTTTCATTTCTTGCAACATCTTTTTCATACATCTTCCTGCTGATGGTGCCCATGAACCATTTTCAATGATTGCCACTTTTCTTTTTTGATAATTTCGTTCTTTTAGATGCTCTAAGAAGTGTTCCATTGGTGGAAATAGTCCCATATTATAGCTAGATGATGCAACTACTAATGTTGAGTATCTAAATGCATCTTCAACTGCTTCTGCCCAATCTTCTCTTGTTAAATCTGTAACTACTACTTTTTTATTTTCTTTTTCTCTTAATATTTCTGCTAGTTTATTTGCTGCTTTTAATGTGTTTCCATATATTGAACTACATGCTATGAAGATTCCGTCTTCTTCTGGTTCATAGCTACTCCATGTTTGATATTTCTCAATGTAATGTTCTAAATTTTCTTTTAATACTGGTCCATGTAATGGGCAAATTGTTTTTATATCTAAATTTGCTGCTTTTTTTAATAAAGCTTGTACTTGGTCTCCATATTTTCCTACTATTCCAAAATAGTATCTTCTTGCCTCGCAATCCCATTCTTCATCTACATCTAATGCTCCAAATTTTCCAAAGGCATCTGCTGAAAATAGGACTTTGTCTGTTTGGTCATATGTCATCATTACTTCTGGCCAATGTACCATTGGTGCCATTATAAATTGAAGTTTATGCTTTCCAATGTCTAATATGTCACCTTCACTTACTATTACTTTTCTTTTTGATAAATCTATATCAAAGAAGTTTGATAATATATTAAATGTGATTTGATTTCCTACTATTTTCATATCTGGATATTTTTCTGCTAATATTCCTATATTATATGCATGGTCTGGCTCCATGTGTGATACTATTAAATAATCTGGTGATTCTCCATCTAATTCTTCTGATAATTTTTGTAACCATTGTCCTGTTACTTTTTCGTCTACTGTATCAAATATTACATATTCTTCATCTTTTATTAGGTATGAGTTATATGCCATTCCATTTTCTAGTACATATTGTCCTTCAAATAGATTTATATTTTTGTCACTTGCTCCTATATATATTATATCTTTCGATATTGTTATATCTGCCATGTTTTTTCCTCCTTTTTTCATTTTTTATCTTACTCTTTTTTCAACTTTTGCTTTTTGTATTATACCCTGTTTTATATTTTTTATCAACTATATTTTCGAATGTGAATTTTTTGTGAATTTTAGCACTCTCGTATTGACTTTGCTAAAATCGGTTGTATAATGTAAATGTAAAAAGAAAAACATACTTTTTACTATGTGCTAACAATATCTAGTCAACACATAAATTTTTAGAAGGAGTTGATTATTATGATGATGTTACCAAGAAAAAGGAATGATTTTGATTTATGGGATGAAATGTTTAGAGACCCATTCTTTACTGGAGAAAGAGAAAGCAAATTGATGAAGACAGATATTAAGGAGAAAAAAGATAAGTATATAGTAGATATAGACTTACCAGGATATGAAAAAGAAGATATTAAAATTGAAATTGACAATGGTTACTTAATTGTTAATGCAAAAACAAGTCATCACAAAGATGAAAAAGAAGAAGGCAAATATGTTAGAAAAGAAAGATTCGTTGGTGAATGTTCAAGAAGTTTCTATGTAGGTGAAGATGTTAAACAAGAGGATATTAAGGCTTCATTTAGAAATGGTACTTTAAAGATTGAAATTCCTAAAAAAGATGAACCAAAAGAATTGCCTGAGAAAAAATATATTCCAATTGATGACTAATTAAAAAAATCCCAAAGAACTGGGATTTTTTTAATTTTCTTTTTTTACTTTGCAGGGATTACCATATGCAATAGAATTAGAAGGAATATCTTTTGTAACTACACTTCCTGCACCTATTGTCACATTATCTCCAATGGTAACACCTGGCATAACAGATACATTTCCTCCAAACCATACATTATTTCCTACTTTTATTGGTTTTGCATATTCGATTCCTTCATTTCTTGATTTGATGTCTATTGGATGTCCTGCTGTATAAAATCCACAATTTGGACCAATGAATACATTATCTTCAAATTCAACTTTTGCTCCGTCTAAAATTACTAAATTATGATTTGCATAAAAGTTTTCTCCAACAGATATATTGTATCCATAGTCACAAAAAAAGTTGGATTCTATCAAAACATTTTCTTTTGTTTTTCCTAATATTTTCTTTATAAATTCTTTTCTTTCTTCTAAATTCAGTGGATTTATATTGTTATATTTATAGCATAATTCTTTTGCTTTTCGCATTTCTTTAATTAATTCTTCATCGTAATTTGGATTATATAATTCACCATTGTCTCTTTTTTCTTTTTCAGTCATAGCAACTCTCCTTTTTTGAAATCATTTTTTATTATACCTTATTGTGTACCTTTTAAGAAATTTTATCCAAGTGCTACATCTAAAACCATCATAATCACAAAACCAACCGCAACTCCGATTGTTCCAATATTTGAGTGTTCACCTGCTTGTGACTCTGGTATTAATTCTTCTATAACAACATAAATCATTGCTCCTGCTGCAAATGCTAATAAATATGGTAAAATTGGTTCAATGGAACTTGCCAATAAAATTGTAATAATTGCTGCTATTGGTTCTACAATTCCTGATAAAGTACCATATAAAAATGCTTTTCCTTTTGACATTCCTTCTGCTCTAAGTGGCATTGATATAATTGCTCCTTCTGGAAAGTTTTGAATTGCAAGTCCTATTGCAAGAGCAAAAGCTCCTGCAATGCTAATTGCTGTATTTCCCATCAAACCTCCTGCAAATACAACTCCTGCTGCCATACCTTCTGGAATATTATGAAGAGTTACTGCTAATACTAGCATTATTTCTCTTTTTATTTTCGTTCTAACACCTTCAGGCTTTTCACTTTTCAAGTGTAAATGTGGTACAACACTATCTAATATCAATAAAAATATTATTCCAAGAGAAAATCCAACTGCTGCTGGAATCCAAGAGATTTTACCTTGCTCTCCTGCCATATCAATTGATGGGTCTAATAAAGACCATATGGATGCTGCCATCATAACACCAGCTGCAAAACCTAATAATAATTTTTCTATTTTATTATTCATCTTGTTCTTCATAAAAAATACCATTGCCGCACCAAGTGTTGTTCCTAAAAATGGTATTGCTACTCCTGCTAATATTTCCATTTTGATATCTCCTTTAAATTTTGTTATAATAATTTTTTCATTTTGAAACGATTTGGCCTGCTCCTAATCTCAAACTGTTTAGTACTACCGTCAAACTACTAAATGTCATCGCTAGACTTGCTATCATTGGATTTAGTGAGATTGGTAATATTCCCATAGCTAATGGTATCATACAAATATTATAAAATAAAGCCCAAAATAGATTTTGTTTTACAATTCTTATTGTTTTCTTTCCTATATTAAGTAATTCTAAGATTAGATTCATGTTATCTTTTAATAATATAATATCTGCTGAATCTGCACTCATGTCTGTTCCATTTGCTACACTTATTCCAACAGTTGCAGTTTTTAGTGCAGGGCTATCATTAATTCCATCTCCAACCATTAAGCAGGAATTATTTTTATTTATTTCTTTTATTTTATCTTGTTTTTCTTTTGGTGATACATTACTTATCACTTCTTCTATATTTAATTTTTTAGCAATTGCTTTTGCAGTGGTTTCATTATCTCCTGTTAGCATTATAACTTTATAACCGTTTTCCTTTATTTTTTGTATGATTTCTTCCATATTTTCTTTTATTTTATCACTAAGTCCTACAATTGCTAACACTTCTTTTTCATCAAATAGATATACTATGCTTTCTCCTTTTTTACTATATTTTAATTCCTTTTCTTCATATATATTTTTAATATTTTTTTCGTTTAGTAATTTTTGATTTCCTGCATAATATGTTTTTCCATTTATACTTCCTTGTATTCCTTTTCCTGGAATTTCTTTGAATTCTTTGACTTCATAAAAGTTTTTATTCATATTACTATTTACAATTCCTTTAGCAATAGGATGATTTGACCTTGCTTCTAAACTTTGTAATATTTTTATATTTTCTTTAGTGTATTCTCCATCAACTATTGAGAGTTTTCCTTCAGTTAATGTTCCTGTTTTGTCAAAAACTATTGTGTCTATATGTTTTAATGCTTCTATACTTTCACTTGATTTGATTAAAACTCCTCTTTTACTACAATTTCCAATAGCTACTACCATAGCAAGTGGTGTTGCTAATCCTAATGCACATGGACATGCAACAACTAAAACACTAACTAAACTTAAAATTGCTTTATCTATTTCACTATATATTGCTAGATTTAATATGAATGACAGAATTGCAATTAGAAAAATTACTGGTACAAAATATCCACTGATTTTATCTGCTAATCTTGCAATTGGTGCTTTCGTGTTTGTTGCTTCAACAACTAAATTTACAATTTGTGAAATGCTAGAGTCTTTTCCTATTCTTTCTGCTTCGTATTCAATATATCCGTCATAATTTATGCTACCTGCTAAGACTTTGCTACCTACTTTTTTAGTTACTGGTTTGCTTTCTCCTGTTATAAATGATTCATCAGTATGTGTTTCTCCTTTTGTTACTTTTCCATCTACTGCAATTTTTTCTCCTGGCTTACAAACAACAATATCTCCTTTTTCTATTTCATTTATTGTTACTGTTTTCTCTTTTCCAGCTTTTAATATTGTTCCGTTTTTTGGTGTTATTGTTACTAAATTTTTGATACTATCTACTGCTTTATTTTTGTTTTTTCCATCTATATATCTTCCTATTTTTACAAATAGTATGATGATTGCTGAAGATTCAAAATATAGGTGATGAACCAATTGTGTTTGGCCCTGAAATACCAATATTGTATTCCATAGGCTATATAAAAAGTTTACTATTACTCCTATTCCTACTAATGAGTCCATATTAGGCATTTTGTGTATTATGTTTTTTATTCCGTTTTTTATGATATCAAATCCATAAATTAAAAATGTATAACTTAATACTGCAATTACTATTGAATATATAATTGGATTTTTGTTCATATCTATAATTTCTGGTACTGGAAGATTAATCATTGCTCCCATTGATATATACATTAATATGATTCCTAGGATTGAAAAAATTATAACTTTTTTTAGTTCATTTCTTTTTTCTTTTTTATCATTTTTTTCTCCTAAGCTTTTGAACCCCGCTCCTTGAACCATTTTGTTTAAATCTTCTATTTTTAAGTTGTCATCATATTCAATTAATGCTGTTGCCATTACTAGATTTACTTCTGCTCTATGTATTCCTTTTTGTTTATTTAAATATTTTTCAAGTCCATTTGAACAGGCACTACATGTCATTCCTTCAATATTTAATATTGTTTT
>CAWVDV010000150.1:0-6855 GCA_963928115.1 Bacillota bacterium
TGTTCTTGTTGATATTCTTCTAGTTGTTCTTCTAAAAAAATTGACAATTGTTTTTGTGATTCATACATAGAAAAATTATCACGAGCAACATTTTTCATATTGAAAAATAGGATTGTCATGGTTATTAATGCAATTGTAAGCAAAACAACAAAAGCTAATAGTATTTTACTTAATTTATTCATTATATATTCCCCCTTTCTCCAAAATTATATGTTACACAAAAAATAAAGTCAATATATTGACTGTTTTAAAAAATTAACAATTGTGATATAATATTCTAAAGTTATCAATGTATAACTCAAGTTTAAGGGGGGTGCGAAGGAGGTAAAATGAAAATAAGGAAACAACGAATGCACAAAGAAAAAGAACTGCCAAAAGCAGGAGCGAGAAGCGGTGGTCTACACTCTTCAGGAGAAGGTATTAAATTACCAGCAAAAAGAAAGAATCATTATGATGCACCAACTCAAGATTACAGCCGGACATTTGGCTGGAAATATTTTGACAAGAGGTAAAAAAGAATAGCACCCCCCAATTCCTAGTATACTAGGAATAACAAAAGGCATCCTATACATGGATGTCTTTTTGAGACCAAAAATAAAAAAATTACCAAAAAACTATACAAAAAACAAAAAACTAATGATATAATATACACCAAATGGAAGAAGGAAAATATGGAGGAAAAATAAATGGGAAATATAGTATTACTAGATGAACTAACAATAAACAAAATAGCAGCAGGAGAAGTAATAGAAAGGCCAGCATCAGTAATAAAAGAAATGGTAGAAAACTCAATAGATGCAGGAGCAATAAACATAACAGTAGAAATAAAAAATGGAGGAATATCATACATAAAAGTAACAGACAATGGAAAAGGAATAGCACAAGACGACTTAGAAATAGCATTTGAAAGACATGCAACAAGTAAAATCAGAAGTGCAGATGATTTAGACACAGTAACATCAATGGGGTTTAGAGGTGAGGCATTAGCAAGTATAGCAGCAATAGCAAATGTAGAAATGGTATCAAAAACAAAAGATCAAGATGTAGGATATAAAATAGTAGTACAAGCAGGAGATGTATTAGAAAAAGAAGAAACAGCTTGCCAAGTAGGAACATCAATCACAGTAAGAAACCTATTTTTCAACACACCAGTAAGATACAAATTCTTGAAAAAAGATTACACAGAAGCAGGATATATTGAAGATGCGATAACAAGAATCGCTTTAGTAAATCCACATATAGCAATAAAATTAATAAACACAGGAAAAACAGTAATACAAACAAATGGCAATGGTGACATGAAAAGTGTAATATACAGTATATATGGAAAAGACGTGGCAAATGCAATATTAGATGTAGACTACAAATATGAAGATATACATGTAACAGGAGTAATAGGAAAACCAGAAATAGCAAGGTCAAACCGTTCTAATCAGTTATTCTTTGTAAATAAAAGATATATCAAAGACAAAACTCTAACAGCTGCAACAGAACAAAGCTATAAAGGGTTAATACCAATAGGAAAATTTGGATTTGTAGTATTGAATATAGAAATGAATCCTGCAAAAGTTGATGTTAATGTACATCCAGCAAAATTAGAAGTTAGGTTTGAAGAAGAAAGCAAAATATTCCAAGCAATTTATCATTCAATTAAAGATACACTACTAAAAAGTGAATTAGTTGCAGACACTTCAAAACCAGAAGAAATAAGCACAGCAATAAATAAGAGAGCATTAAGCTTTGATGAAAGATTAAAAAACTTAAGAGAATCTAAAAAAGAAAATCAACAACAAGGTGGACTATTTTCTTTCAGAAAGCAAAATGAAAAACAAATTGAAGAATATACAGATGAAGAAAGTAAATTAAAAACTAATATAATTGAAGATGTATTTAGAAGCAAAAATGGAAATATAGAAGAAACAGATACTTTAACAGAAAAATCAGAAGAAAAAACAGATTCACAAAACACAAGTAGCAAAATTGACTACACAAAACCATTAGATACATCTGATGTATTAACACAACTAAAGAAAATGAAAGAAAAAATTGAACAAGAATTACAAGAAAAAAATATTGTTCCAGCAACTTTAATGGATAACAGTGAAGAATATAAAATAGGTAAAGAAAATGTAAATAGAAACTATGATGAAAATAATAATGAAAATATAGAAAGCAAGGAAGAGATTGAAGAAGAAAAAACAAACATAGAAAATGCAAACATTGAAGAACAAAATGTTGGAAATAAAGAAAATCAACAAGGCGAAGCAATCAAAGATGAAGAAAACGTAACAAATAAAGAAGAAAAGAAAGAACAACAAAAAGAACCAGTTGCAGATGCTCATAAAGCAATTGAAGAAATAAAAGACGAAGAAGTTCAAAAAGAATTCACTGAAATAAAACAAAAAATGCAAGAGTTAAATGACAATCCACAAGTTGTATCAGACGATTTCAACGAAATGTATGCAAAAATGTTCGGAAGAGAACCAATAACAGAAGAAACAGCAGAAGAAAAAGAAAAAGCAAAGCAAGCATCAAAAATGAGCGCAGTAGACATAGTAAAAGATAATTTATCAGTATTTGACCAAACAGAAGAATTCAAAAAACCAACATATAAATTTATCGGAATAGTATTCAAAACATATATAATACTTGAAATAGGAAATGAAATGTACATTTTGGACCAACACGCAGCACATGAGAGAATAATGTATGAAAAAGTAAAGAAAAATTATTATAGTGAAACTAACAAAGATTCACAAATGTTACTATTACCAGACATAATAACACTAACACACAAAGAAATGGATATAGCAAAAGACAATTTGAAAATGTTTGAACAAGCAGGGTTTAGTTTAGAAGAATTTGGAGAAAATACAATTAAACTAACAGGAGTACCAACAGTATGTATAGATTTAGATACAAAAGAATTATTCTTAGAAACACTAGATGAAATTAATACAGTTGCAAGAACAGCAAAACAAGAAAAAGAAGAAAAATTTATTGCAACAGTAGCATGTAAAGCAGCAGTAAAAGCAAATATGGCATTGACAAAAGAAGAGGTGGAAAGCTTAATGGACAAGTTACTTCAATTACCAAATCCATTTACATGCCCACATGGAAGGCCAACAGTAATTAAAATGACTAAGTATGATATTGAAAGAAAATTTGCTAGAAAATAGCTGGTTGAAAAATAATTACAATTTCAATAGAAAGGGAGAAAAAACATGGCATTTATAATTGTAATTGCATTAATTATATACTTTATAAATATAGCTTGGACTTGGAAAAGTCTTGGAGAAATTGAGAAAAGCCAAAAAGTAATATTTATCATAGTTGGATTACTAATTCTATTTATAATAACCCTAATTACATTCAATATATCTACAAGAAATATACAATATCAGCATCAAGGACAAACACAGCTAATTAGAAATGTATTAGTAGCAATTTTTACAGGAATTAATGGAATTATAATTATGCCACAACTAGCAAAAATACTAGAAAAAGCAAAAAATGGAGATTTAGAAAAAAATCAAATACAAAATAGAATTATTCTATGGATTATAGTATTAATAATATGTATCATTTTTGAATGTGGATATATGGAAAGCACTCAACAAGGAATAGTAAATATACAACATTCTTTACAGAATTCAAATTAGAATTTATAATGATGAAATGTAAAATATAATGGAAGGAGGAATAAAGATGTGTCCCCAAAAGGACAAAATGTCTCAAACAGAAACGTCCCCAATGCGACAAAAAGAACAAGTAATAGTGATTTGTGGACCTACAGCATCAGGAAAAACAGGACTTTCAATTGAACTTGCAAAAAAAATAAATGGAGAAATAGTATCAGCAGATTCAATGCAAATATATAAAGACATGAATATAGGAACTGCAAAACCAACACCTGAAGAAATGCAAGGGATAAAGCATTATTTAATAGACTTTATTTCGCCTAACGAGAGATATAGTGTAGCAGATTATAAAAAAGATGCAAAAAAAGCAATAAAAGAAATTATAGACAAAGGAAAAACTCCAATTGTAGTTGGAGGAACAGGGTTATATGTTGATAGTCTGATATATGAAATAGAATATCCAGAGATAGAATTTGATGAACAATATCGTAAAGAACTAGAAAAAATAGTTGATGAAAAAGGTTTAGAATATGTATATGAAAGGGCAAAAGAAATAGACCTACAGGCAATAGAAAAAATAAGTAAAAATGATGCAAAAAGAATTCTAAGAATCCTAGAAATATATCATGCAACAGGAAAAAATAAAACAGAGCAAGAAATCGAATCAAGAAAAAAAGAAGTAGAATATGATTACAAAGTTTATGCAATTAATTGGGATAGAGAAACTTTGTATGAAAGAATTAATAAAAGAGTAGATAACATGATAGAACAAGGGTTAATAGAAGAAGTTGAGAAAATATCAGAAAAATATAACAAATTTCCAACAGCAATGCAAGGATTAGGATATAAAGAAGTTGTAGAATATCTAAAAGGAAATTGTACAAAAGAAGAGATGATAGAAAAAATAAAAAAAGAAACGAGACACTATGCAAAAAGGCAATTAACATGGTTTAGAAAAAACAAGCAAACCATATGGCTAGATGGAGAAAAGTCAACAGATTATAATATGAATTTAATTTGTAGTGACTGCAATATTTTGAACAAGTAGCGTCCCAAAAGTATCCAAAAATGGTCAGTCCGAACCTGTCCCCAAACTGACCAAAGCGACCAAACTAACCAATGAAAGGAATGAAGAAGATATTGGAAAAGCAAAATAAAAAGCGAGAAAAAACAACTAAAAAAACAACAATGAACCAGAAAAAGAAGATAATATTAAATGTTATAATTGTAGCTGTTCTTATTTATGTTGTATATGCGATATATCTTCTTATTAAAGAGCCGACAAACATATTTACAATAGAAGAAGGAACATTGTATCAAGAAGAAACAGACATAGGATATGTTATAAGAAAAGAAACAGTAGTAAGAGGAAATAACTATAAAAACGGAATGGAGCAAATAAAAGCAGAAGGAGAAAGAGCAGCGAAAGATGAAAATATATTTAGATATTACAGTACAAACGAAGAAAGTTTAAAACAAAAAATAGCAGAACTAGATGAACAAATTCAAACAGCAATGACAGAAGATACAAGTATATTTTCAGCTGATATAAAATCATTAGAAGACCAGATAGACGAAAAATTAAAAGAAATTAATGAAATTACAGATGTAACAACATTAACTGAATACAAAAAAGAAATTGATAACTTGATTACCAAAAAAGCAAAAATAGCTGGAGATTTAAGTCCACAAGGGTCATACTTAAATCAGTTGATAGAAGAAAGAAAACAGTATGAAAGTCAGTTAAATTCTGGTGCTGAATATGTTAAAGCACCAATGAGTGGAATAGTGTCATATAAAGTTGACGGATTAGAAGAAACTTTAACACCAGATAATTTCGGAAGTATTAATAAAGAATTTTTAGAAAATCTAAACCTAAAAACTGGAGAAATAGTTGCAACAAGTGAAGAAGCAGGAAAAGTTATAGATAATTTTGCTTGCTACATTGCAACAATATCATCATCAGAAGAAGCAAAACAAGCTGAAGTGGGAGATGATGTAAAAGTTAGATTGTCAAATAATGCAGAGATATCAGCTGAAATAACAAGTATATCACAAGAAAATGAAGATGAAGTTTTACTAATACTAAAAGTTAATGAACAAATAGAAGAACTTATAAATTACAGAAAAATATCATTTGACTTAATATGGTGGGATGAAACAGGATTAAAAATACCAAATGAAGCAATTGTAGAATTAGAAGGATTAAATTATGTTGTTAGAAATAGAGCTGGATATTTAAATAAAATACTTGTTAATGTTACAGAACAGGGAGAAGATTATTCTATAGTACAACCATATACAACAGAAGAATTAAAAGAATTAGGATTCTCAAACGAAGAAATAAATTCATATAGGAAGATTTCTTTGTATGATGAAATTATATTAAATCCAGATTTAAGTGAAGTAGAATAAATATTACAAAAATATTACAAACATATTAAGATTTAATTACATTCATAAAAAATATTGACAATATGGCAAAAAAAGTAGATACTTAGTATGTCAAAACAAAGGAAGTAAATTTAGGAGGTTTTTTTATGTCAGGAGCTTTAATGAATAAAGTATGGGATTTATTTGGGATGGACTCAGCTGAGCCAGAAGAATACGAGGATGAGAACATCTATGAATATGAAGACGAGGATGAAGAAGTAGAAGATAAAAAACTATTTGGAAGAAAAAATAGAGAAAAAGTGGTTTCTATGCCACAAACTCAAACTAATGCAATAAAAATGGTTATATCACAACCAACTACATTTGAACAATCAGATGAAATATGTAGTTTCTTAAAAGAAAAAAAATCTGTTATAGTAAATTTAGAGTATGTTAACAAAGATGTAGCAAGAAGAATTGTTGACTTTATTAGTGGTGGAGTATATGCATTAGATGGATATATTCAAAAAGTTTCAAACTCAATATTCTTAGTTGCACCATCAAACTATGAAATTACAAATGAAATGGCAAGAGAAGAAATGAAAAGCAAACTTTCTGTATCTTGGTTAAAAAATAATGGAATAAACTAATAACACTATTTTATACCTAAGGGAAGGAATGATAAATTTGATTACACCATTAGATATCGAAAATAAAAAATTTTCTAAGCAAATGATGAATGGATACAATGTAGAAGAAGTAGATGATTTTTTAGACGAATTGACATTAGATTATACAAAGAATTATAAAGAAGTAAATGAACTAAGAGATAAAGTTGAAG
>CAWVDV010000151.1:0-17616 GCA_963928115.1 Bacillota bacterium
ATAAAAATATAATGTCGCATGAGAAACGTCCCCAACGCGACATGAGAAAAGAGGAATGAATATGAAAAGAGCATTTTTATTCCCTGGACAGGGAGCACAAACAGTTGAAATGGGAAAAGACATTTATGAAAAATATGAAGAAGCAAGAAAAATATATGACAAAGCAAGTGAAATATCAGGAATAGATGTAAAAAAGATTTGCTTTGAAGGACCAGAAGAAGAACTAAACAAAACAGAAAACACACAAATAGCAATATTAACAACAAGTTTAGCAATGTTAGAAGTATTAAAATCAAAAGGAATAGAAGCAGATGTAGCAACAGGGTTAAGTTTAGGAGAATATGGAGCATTAATATATGCAGGAATAATCTCTTTTGAAGATGGAATAAAACTAATCAAAAAAAGAGGATATTACATGGGAAATCTATTGCCAAAAGAAGAATATGCAATGGCAGCAGTAATAGGATTAGAAAGTTCAAAAATAGAAGAAATATGTAATAAGTTGCAAGAACAAGGAAAATTTGTAGTACCAGCAAACTATAATTGCAGTGTACAAACAGCAATATCAGGAGAAACAGATGCAATAGATGAAGCAATAGAACTATTAAAGATGGCAGGAGCTAAAAGAGCAATTAAGCTAAAAACAAGTGGACCATTCCACACAATGAAATTAGAAGAAGCAAAAAAAGCATATGAAAAAGAATTAGAAAATGTAGAATTTAATGTATTACCATTAAATGAACAAAAAGTAAAAGTAATAAAAAATTTAGACGGAACATATTACAAACAAGAAGATAATGTTAAAGATGTATTAGCAAACCATATAATAAGTCCAGTTAGATTTGATAAAGCAATACAACTTATGAAGAATGAAGGAATAGAAGAATATATTGAAATAGGACCAGGAAAAGTCTTAACAGGATTTATCAAAAAAGATAACAAAGAAGCAACAACATACAATGTAAACAGCTTAGAGAGTTTAGAAGAAATTTAGGAGGTTAGTTATGGAAGAGAAAAAAACAGTTTTTGTTACAGGAGCATCAAGAGGAATAGGAAAAGAAGTAGCACTAAAATATGCAGAAAATGGTTATGATGTAATCATAAACTATGTATCAGACAAAACAGATGTAGAAGCATTAGAAAAAGAATTTAAAGAAAAAGGAGCAGATACATTAATTTTAAAAGCAGATGTTTCAAATCCAGAAGAAGTACAAAATGTTGTAGATAAAGCAATTGAAAAATTCGGAAAAATTGATGTACTTGTAAATAATGCAGGTATTACAAGAGACAATTTATTAATGAGAATGAGTGAAGAAGAGTTTGATAAAGTTTTAGAAATAAATCTAAAAGGAACATTTTTAGTTACAAAAGCAGTTACAAAATACATGATGAAAAAAAGAAGCGGAAGTATTATAAATCTTTCATCAGTAGTAGGAGTTGCAGGAAATGCTGGACAATGTAACTATTCAGCTTCAAAAGCAGGAATAATAGGATTTACAAAAAGTATTGCAAAAGAATTAGCATCAAGAAACATTAGAGCAAATGCAGTAGCTCCAGGATTTATAGAAACAGATATGACAGCAGTATTATCTGATAGTGTAAAAGAGTCAATACATAATCAAATACCATTAAAAAGAATGGGAAGCGCTAAAGAAGTTGCAGAATTAATATACTTCTTAGGTTCAGAAAAAAGTTCATATATAACAGGGCAAGTTATAAATGTTGATGGCGGAATGGTAATGTAATTTTAAGATTAGAAAAAAGAAAGGAAAAGATGAAATGGAAAGAAGAGTTGTAATTACAGGATTAGGTGCAATCACACCATTAGGAAACAATGTAGAAGAATTTTGGAAAGGCATCAAAGAAGGAAAATGTGGAATAGACCAAATAACAAAATTTGATGCATCAGAATTTAAAGTAAAATTAGCAGCAGAAGTAAAAGGATACAATCCAGAAGACTACTTTGATAGAAGAGAGGCAAAAAGATTAGACCTATTTTCTCAATATGCAATGGTAGCTTCAAGAGAAGCATGGAAAGATAGTGGACTAGATAAAGAAACAGAAAACATGGAAAGAGTTGGAGTAATAGTAGGTTCTGGAATTGGTGGAATACAAACAATAGAAACAGAAAACAAAAAATGTAATGAAAAAGGACCAGATAGAGTATCACCTATGTATATACCAATGGGAATATTAAATATGGCAACAGGAAATGTAGCAATTGATATAGGAGCAAAAGGTGAATCAATGGCAATGGTTACAGCATGTGCTTCAGGAACTCATTGTATTGGTGAAAGTTTTAGAATGATTAAACATGGATATCAAGATGTGGTTTTAGCAGGAGGAACAGAAGCTGGTATAACACCACTTAGCATAGCAGGATTTACAAATATAAAAGCACTAACAAAAGCTGAAGATAAAAACAGAGCAAGCATTCCGTTTGATAAAGAAAGAAGCGGATTTGTAATGGCAGAAGGAGCTGGAGTAGTAGTATTAGAAGAATATGAACATGCAAAAGCAAGAGGTGCAAAAATATATGCTGAAATAGTAGGATATGGAGCAACATCAGACGCATATCATATAACATCACCTGCACCTGGAGGAGAAGGTGGTGCAAGAGCTATGAAACTAGCTATGGAAGAAGGAAATGTAAAACCAGAAGAAATTACATATATAAACGCACATGGTACATCAACACATTTAAATGATAGCTGTGAGACACAAGCAATAAAAACAGCATTAGGAGAAGAAAATGCAAGAAAAGTAATGGTAAGCTCAACAAAAGGACATACAGGACATCTTTTAGGAGCTGCAGGAGCAGTTGAAGCAATAATTTGTAGTAAAGCAATACAAGAAGGATTTGTGCCAGCAACAATAAACTACAAAGTACCAGATGAAGAATGTGACTTAGATGTAGTACCAAATGAAGGAAGAAAAGCAGAAATAAAATATGCTATATCAAATTCATTAGGATTTGGAGGACACAATAGTAGCTTATTATTCAAAATGTCTAATTAGGGACGTTTCTCATGCGACATTTTGTCCACTTGGGGACAATTTTATGTAAAAACAAAAGGTAAATATTGAATAATAAAAGCCTTTTCAACAAATGAAGTATAGTATAAAATATCATATAAGAAAATCAAATCTTATCTATGAAAGGATGATAATAAATGGATTACAAAGATATCAAAAAATTAATTGATGATATGGGAAATTCAAATTTAGATTCATTAGAAATAGAATTTCCAGAAGGAATTAAAATAAGTATGACAAAAAATACTGGAAAAGAAGTAGTAATTACAACTGGAGGACCTAATGTAATAGAAGGAAGTGCACCTATGACTCCACCAGTAGTTAGAGAAAATAAAGGAACATCTTTAGTAAATGTACAAAATGATGAAGAAAACTACAAAATAGTAAAAAGCCCAATGGTAGGAACTTTTTATGCAAGTTCAGCACCAGATAAAGACCCATTTGTAAAAGTTGGAGACAAAGTACATAAAGGTCAAGTTCTATGCATTGTTGAAGCAATGAAATTAATGAATGAAATAGAATCTGAATTTGATGGAGAAATAGTAGAAATTTGTGTTAATAATGAAGATATAGTTGAATATGGAAAGCCTCTATTTAAAATAAAATAGTTGAAAAATTTATATGTAGCTAAAATAAATAAAAGAAACCGGCGATATCACTCGCCGGTAGGAGGTTGACTGCTACACGAAACTGACAATCTTGCTTTCCTTAGATGCAGTAATTATTTTGTAAGGCGGTTTTCCGTATAATTCAGAAAATACATCATCAA
Source organism: Bacillota bacterium (assembly GCA_963928115.1). Taxonomy (GTDB): domain Bacteria; phylum Bacillota; class Clostridia; order TANB77; family CAG-508; genus CAG-269. The sequence continues at coordinate 3,806 of CAWVDV010000151.1, forward strand.
TTACTGCATTAGAATAGCAACTGCTTATAATAAGTTGATCATCAGCAAGTTCAAAATTCGGATTATTTATAGCTTTTTTTAGCAATTCTCTTATAAGAGAAATCCGCTCTTTGGCATAGCAATCAGGTTGTTCGAAACTTAGACAATAGTTGACGAGTTCATTAAAGTTTGGTCTCATAATTGTACCTCCATGTAATAAAAATTAATAAGCTACATAATTATTATATCATAAAATAAACATAAATGCAAAAAATCAATAGTAAAGAAAGAAGTGAAAAAATGTTAAACAAAGAAGAAATAAAAAAAATAATACCACAAAGAGAACCATTTTTAATGATAGATGAAGTGGAAGAATACACACCTGGAGAAAGTGCAGTAGCATACAAAAATGTATCAGAAGACGAATACTATTTTAAAGGACATTTCCCAGGAAATCCAATAATGCCAGGAGTATTAATAGTAGAATCATTAGCACAAACAGGAGCAGTTGCAATACTTTCTACGGAAGAAAATAAAGGAAAAAATGCTTTATTTGGAGGAATAGATAAACTTCGTTTTAAAAAACAAGTTGTGCCAGGAGACAGATTAAAATTAGAAGTTAAAATAATAAAGAAAAAAGGACCAATTGGAATTGGTTCAGCAATAGCAACAGTTGATGGAAAAGTTGCAGTAAAGGGAGAGCTTACTTTTGCAATAGTATAAAGGAGAGAGTTGAAAAATAATTACAATTCTTTTCTAACTATTTGAGCTTGGAGAAAGGAATGAGATTAAAATGTTGAAAAAAGTTTTAATAGCTAATAGAGGAGAAATTGCAGTTAGAATAATTAGAGCTTGTAGAGAAATGGGAATAAGAACAGTAGCAATATATTCAGAAGCAGATAAAGATGCTTTACATGTTAGACTAGCAGACCAAGCAATTTGTATAGGACCAGCACCATCTAGTAAGAGCTATTTGAATATAAAAGCCATATTAGAAGCAGCATGTTTAACAGGTGCAGATAGTATACATCCAGGTTTTGGATTTTTATCTGAAAATGCAAATTTTGCTAAAATATGTGAAGAAATGGGTATTAAATTCATAGGACCAAACTATAAACTAATCGAACTATTGGGAAATAAATCAAAGGCAAAAGAAACTATGAAAAAGGCAGGAGTACCAGTAGTACCAGGTTCAGAAGGATTAATAAAATCTAAAAAAGAAGCAGTAGAAATAGCAGAAAAAATAAAATATCCAGTAATATTAAAAGCATCAGCTGGTGGTGGCGGAAAAGGAATACGTATAGCCCACAATAAAGAAGAACTTGAAAAAGCATATAGTTTAGTAAAACAAGAAGCAAAAATTTCTTTTAATGATGATAGTATATACATAGAAAAATTTGTTGAAAACCCAAGACATGTTGAAATCCAAGTATTAGCAGATGAACATGGAAATGGAATACATCTAGGCGAAAGAGATTGCTCAGTACAAAGAAGAAATCAAAAAATAATTGAAGAAACACCTGCAAGTATTATAAATGATGAGACAAGAAAGAAAATGGGAGAAGTAGCAGTAAAAGCAGTAAAAGAAATAGGATACACAAATGCAGGAACAATCGAATTTTTAGTAGATAAAAACAAAGACTTTTATTTCATGGAAATGAATACAAGAGTACAAGTAGAGCATCCAGTAACAGAAATGGTTACAGGAATAGATATTATAAAAGAACAAATAAAAATTGCAAGTGGAGAAAAACTAACAATAAAACAAAAAGATGTAAAAGTAAATGGACATAGTATGGAAGCAAGAATAAATGCAGAAAACCCAGACAAAAACTTTATGCCATGCCCAGGAACAATAACAGGATTACATATCCCAGGAGGAAATGGAGTAAGAGTAGATACTGCAATATATAGTGGATACACAATTCCACCAACTTATGATTCTATGATAGCAAAAGTAATTGTACATGGTAAAACAAGAGAAGAATCAATTGCAAAATTAAAAAGTGCTGTCGCAGAGTTAGTTGTAGATGGAATAACAACAAATGCAGACTTTATACTAAAAATTCTTGATAATGAAAACTTCAAGAAAAATAATTATGATACTTCATTTATAGAAAAAGAATTTAATTTTTAGTTAGTGATGGTCAGTTTGGGGACAGGTTCGGACTGACCATTTTTGGATAGTTTAGGGACGCCACTTCGATTAAAAAAGAACATATATAGAAAAAATCTATTTATGTTCTTTTTTGAAGGAATTAAATTTTAATTATACAAAAAAATAAAAAATATATCAAAAAACCATTTACATTTGCAAAAAAATTGTATAAAATAAAAAAGAATGAAGAGAAAAACGTCGAAAACAAAAGAAAATTTAAGAAAGAAGGGGTAATATCAATGAAAATATTGATGTTGACATGGGAATACCCACCAAGAGTGGTAGGAGGAATCTCAAGAGTAGTATATGATTTATCAAGAACACTACTAAAAGATGGACATGACGTAACAGTAGTAACATATAAAGATGGAGATGCACCATATTTTGAAGATGATAAAGGAGTCAAAGTACATCGTGTAGACAACTTTATGATAAATCCAAATAATTTCATAGACTGGATAATGCAAATGAACTTTAACATGATAGCAAAAGCAAATGAAATTATTGCAAAGGAAGGAAATTTTGACGTTATACACGCACATGATTGGTTAGTTGCATATGCAGCAAAAACACTAAAAAATTCATATAACATACCAATAGTATCAACAATACATGCAACAGAAGCAGGAAGAAACAGTGGAATACATGATGAAACACAAAGATATATAAATGATACAGAATGGATGTTAACATATGAATCTTCAGAAGTAATAGTAAATAGCAACTACATGAAAGGCGAACTACAAAGACTATTTGGATTACCATATGAAAAAATAAATGTAGTACCAAATGGTGTAAACTTAAGCTTATTCAACGGAGTAGAAAGAGACTATAACTTCAGAAGAAGATATGCAATGGACAATGAAAAAATCATCCTATTTATGGGAAGATTAGTATATGAAAAAGGAATACAACATCTAATTGCAGCAATGCCAAAAATATTAAGTGGATACCATGACACAAAACTTGTAATTTGTGGTAAAGGTGGAATGTTAGAAGAATTACAACAACAAGTAAGACAAATGGGAATAGAAAACAAAGTATATTTTGCAGGATACATGCAAGGAAAAGATGTACAAAAAATGTACAAAGCAGCAGATATATCAGTATTTCCAAGTACATATGAACCATTTGGAATAGTTGCACTAGAAGCAATGCTTTCAGAAAATCCAGTTGTAGTATCTGATATAGGTGGATTAAATGAAATAGTAGAACATAGAGTAAACGGAATGAAAAGCTATTGCGGAAATCCAAATTCAATTGCAGATTCAATACTAGAATTGTTATATGACCACAAATTATGTGCAGATATCACAAAGAGAGCAAAAAATAAAGTAAGAAATGATTATAATTGGAGTAAAATAGCACAAGATACACACTTTACTTATCAAAAAGCAATTTGTCAATCAATGGCAGAAAAGCAAAAAAGAGAATTGGAACAAGAGAGAGCAAGAAAAACAAAAAAAGCAAGAAATACGGAAAGAGAAATAACAAACTTATTAAGTTTCAGAAAAAGACAAGCATACGCATAGGCTTGTCTTTTATGTACAGTCAGGGATTAGGAACGTCCCCTAATCCCTTTTAAAAATTTTTAAAGAATTTTCACAATTTCTACAAATTTAGCAAAAAAATGGTGTATAATATAAAAGCAAAGCAAAAATAAAAATTGAAAGGAAAAACAAATATGGCAGAATTCAAATCAGGATTTGTAACATTAATAGGAAGAACAAATGTAGGAAAATCAACACTATTAAACTTACTTGTAGGAGCAAAAGTTGCAGCAATAGCAAATAAAGTACAAACAACAAGAACAGCAATAAAAGGAATAGTAAACAGAGAAAATTCACAAATAATATTTGTAGACACTCCAGGGATTCATAAACCAAAAACAAAATTAAATGAAACAATGATAGAAACATCATTTGGAAGCCTTGCAGACAGTGACTTAATATTATTTTTAATTGAAGCAACCAGTGACGAAATAGGTAGAGGAGATAGAAGAATTCTAGACAAAATAAAAGAGGTAAAAAAGAAAACTATTTTAATAATTAATAAAATTGATTTAGTAAAAAAAGAAAAATTATTAAGTCTAATTGACTTATATAGCAAAGAATATGACTTTGAAGCAGTAATACCAATTTCAGCAACAAATATCAAATACAAAGAAATAATATTAAATGAAATCGAGAAGAACCTAAAAGAAGGACCTGCATATTATGATATAGAGGAATATACAGACCAGACTTTAAGACAACTTGTAGAAGAAACAATTAGGGAAAAAGCTTTAAAACTATTACAAGATGAAGTACCACATGGAATTTATGTTGAAGTAGAAAAAATGAAACAAAGAAAAAACAAAAATGGTGAAGATATATATGATATAGAAGCAACAATTTATTGCTTAAGAAATTCACACAAAGGCATTATAATAGGAAAAAACGGAGAAATGCTAAAAAGAATTGGAAGAATGGCAAGAATTGACATGGAGGAAAATTTTGGAGTAAAAGTAAATCTAAAAACTTGGGTAAAAGTAAAAGAAGACTGGCAAGAAAATGATTCAATAGTAAATAAATTTAAATTAAACAAATAGAATAAAAATACCAAAAATGCAAAAGATAAAAGTAAAGACATAAGGAAGGAATGATAGCAAATGATTAAAAAAATAGCATGGGAAGCATTTAAAAATACGGGTGATATAAACACATATTTAGAATTTAAACAAATAGAAGAAATAGAAAAAGGGATTTGGGGACGTTCTTTTAATCCCTTCGAACAGGGATTGAGGGACACTCCTAATAAATTGGATAACAGTTTTAATATAGAAAAAAGAATAACTAAAAAAGATGATAACTAAAAGGAGAAATAACTAAATGGCAAACATAAAAATAAGCGGAGTAGTATTATCAGAAAGCAATATGGGAGATTATGACAAAATGCTAACAATATTAACACCAAATGTACGGAAAAATCTCATGTGTAGCTAAAGGAGCACGTAGGCCAAGAAGTGCTCTTTTAGCAGGCACGCAGATGTTTTGCTTTGGAGAATATTTGATGTTTAAAGGGACAAGTACATATCATATAAATTCGGTTGAACCAATAGAAGTATTCTATAATATAAGAACAGATTTGGATAAGTTGAAATATGCAGTAAATATAATAAAAATAATACAAGACGTAACACATGAAAACCAGAATTGCTTTAATATATTACAATTACTTTTAAACACTTTATATGTAATATCAGAAACAGATAAAAATTTAGATTTAGTCTTAAGCATATTTAAAATGAGATTAGCGAGTATCATAGGATTTAGACCAAAAATAGAAGGATGCACAAATTGCAATGAAAAAGAAAATTTACAATATTTTAGTTTAAGAGATAATGGATTAAAATGCAAAACATGTGGAGCTCAGGATAAATCAGCTATTAGCATAACAGAAAGCACATTAAATGCAATAAGATATACAATAACAGCACCACCTAAAAAGTTATATTCATTTGAAATAAAAGATGAATCTTTAGAAGAGTTTAAACTTATTGCTAAATTATACTTTAATGAAAAATTGGAAAAAGAGTATAAATTAGAAGATTTATTTTAACATTTGTAACTATAAAATGAAAAATAACAAAAAAACTTGAAAAAAAACGAAATAACGTATATAATAAAAATATACTATAAAATTTAAACATGAAAGAAGAAGGGAGCGATTTTTATGAAAATAAAAATAACAGGAAAGGAACTAAAGATAACAGAAGCTATAAACGATTACGTAGAGAGAAAACTAGACAGAATAGATAAATATTTTGAAGATTCTGAAGCAGAAGTTACATTAAGAACAGAGAAAAATGAACAAATAGCAGAAATCTATGTAACTGCAAATGGAGAAAAATACAGAGCAGTAACAGAAGATAAAGATATGTATGCATCAATTGATAAAGATATTGATATATTAGAAGGACAAATTAGAAAAGCAAAAACTAAAAAAGAAAAAATGATGAAAGATGCATCACTAAAAACAATGGAAACAGTAGATGATAAAATTTCAGAAATACAAGATGAAATTATAAAAACCTCATATTATGAAATAAAACCAATGTTACCAGAAGATGCAGTTTTAAAATTAAAAGAAAAACCAACACACAATTTCTTAACATTTATAAATGTTGAAACAGGAAAAGTAAATGTAATACATAAATTAAAAGATGGAAAAAATTACGGTTTAGTAGAACCAGAAGCGTAATTTATAAAAAAGGAAAAGGCAGGAAATCAAATCCTGCCTTTATGTATTTTAAAAATAAAATATATAAAAACAAAATTTAACTTCCTACCAAAAAAGTGTTAAATATAAAACTATTTCATGTTTCTTTCAGCTTGTTCGATCATTTTTTTAACCATTTGTCCACCTATTTTACCAGCATCTCTTGAAGATAAATCTCCGTTATATCCGTCTTTTAAATTAACACCTACTTCACTAGCTACTTCATATTTGAATTTATCTAAAGCAGTCATAGCTTCTGGAACTAATTTTTTGTTTGATGAGTTTGCCATTGTTTTTTCACCTCCTGTAATATTACATTTAAGAAAAAACTTTTGCTTTTTCTAATACTAGAATGTGTAGAAAAAGAAGAAAATAAACAAGAAATTTTTACCAAAAGATGAAAAAAATAATATTGCAATTTTTTGTCGGAATAAGTATAATGAAAAAGCAGGTGATAAAAATTTAAAAGCTTATTTAACAAAAAGTCAAAATACAATGGAGGAGTTAAAAATATGTACAAATTAGTAGCGATAGATTTAGATGGAACAATGCTAGATAGTTTCGGACAAGTTACAGAAAACACAAAAAAAGCAATACAAAAAACAATAGAAAAAGGAATAGATGTAATAATTGCATCAGGAAGACCAATAGACTCAATAAAAACAATTGCAAAAGAAATTGGAAGTAACAAATACTTTATTGCAGGAAATGGAGCTCTTATTTATGATATCCAAAATGATGAAGTTTTATATGAAAAATATATGAAAAAAGAAAAAGTATTAGAAATTATAAAAATATGCGAAGAAAATAGTATTGCATATAATGTATATACCGATAAAACCATATTAGCGACAAGTCTTAAATATAATGTATTGTACTATCATAAAGAAAATTTAAAAAAACAAGAAGATAAAAGAACACATATAAATATTGTAGAAAACATGTATGAATACATACAAAAAATGCAAGAAGAAAAATTCTTAAAAATAACAATATGTGATGACAGTAAAACAGTTTTTAAATCAATAATAAGAAAATTAGAAAAAATAAATGATATTGAAATATTAGATGTTTCGCATATGTCAAGAAAAGTAATTGAGCAAGGAACAGAATCTATACCAATAGAATACTACTATACAGAAATTTCATCAAAAGATGTAGACAAATGGTTTGCAATTGAGTTTTTAATAAATAAATTACAGATAAAAAAGGAAGAAGTTATAACTATAGGGGATAATGTAAATGATAAAAATATGATTAAACAAGCAGGATTAGGAATAGCAATGGGACAAAGTATGCCACAATTAAGAGAAATTGCAGATTACGTCACAGATGCAAACTATGAAGAAGGAGTAGCAAAAGCACTATCAAAGTTCTGTTTATAAATTGATATATTATAGAATAAAAAAATGCAAAATTAGACAAAAAAGATGAAATATTACAAAAATATTACAAGAACATTAACTTTTAATTACACTCGATGAAAAATATTGATTTTAAATTAGCTTTGAGTTAAAATGAAATAGATGAGTATTTTGTAAAAAAATATACAAAAATAAATTAAAAGGGAGGAATTTGTTATGGCAACAAATCCAATGCAAAGAAAAGCAAGAAATTCATTTTTATTAGGAATGTTAGTAATGTTATTAATTTCAGGTATCATTATAGCATTATTATTTATGCAATTGATGAGTAAAATACAGGAGGAAAATGAAGAGTTATCAAACAGTGTAAAAGCATATGTTTTAAACCAAAATGTTAAATCTGGACAAGTTATTACAACAGATATGTTAACATTGCAAACAGTAAATAGAACATTAGTACCAAGCAATGCTACAAGTGATATTAGCTTGATAGAAAATTACGCTTTACAAGATAAAGAAGGTAATGATATATATACAAGATATATAACAAATGATGAAGGCGAACAAGAGGGCGTTTTATATATAACAATAGATGGCAATGAATATGAAATAGAGCAAGAGGAACAAACAGAAAATTACTTTATTACAAGAAATAATAATAAAGAATATTTAGAATTGAATAGTGTGCCACTAGTTGCAAAAGTAAATATGAATGCAAATACATTAATTACAACAGAATTATTAAGTAAAGGTGACAATGTGGTGCAAGATGACGTAAGAAAACAAGAATATAATATGGTTGTATTACCAATAGATTTAACCACAGGAGATTATATTGATATACGTCTAATGTTACCATCTGGACAAGATTACATCGTAGTATCTAAAAAAGAAGTAGAAATACCACTTATTGGAGGAGTGGATTCAGAAGATACTATTTGGGTAAACTTATCAGAAGATGAAATTTTACATATGAGCTGTGCGATTATAGATGCATATCAAATTAATGGTGCAAAACTTTATGCAACTAAATATACGGAGCCAGGAATGCAAGCAGCAGCAACACCAACATATCCAATAAATGAAAGCACATCAAGATTGTTAGAAAATGATCCAAATATACTAGAAAGAGCAATGCAAGAATTAAGTGCAAGATATAGAGACAATAACAGTGCAACATTAAGAAATGAATATATAAATAGTGCAATAAATGCACAAGGAGACCAGACACAAACAAATATACAAACAAATATGCAAGAAAGTATAACAAATTCTCAAAATTCAAGAAGAGAATATCTAGATTCATTATCAGCAGCAGCTACTACTACAACAACGGAAACTACAACAAATACAACAACAGAATAGAAAGAGAGGAGTACATATGAAAGAAATAGGGTTTATAGGGGCATATGACAAAACAGACTTGATGTTATATATAGCTAAAATACTAACAACTTTAAAGAAAAAAGTGTTAGTAATAGATGCTACTATTAATCAAAAAGCAAGATATATAGTACCAGTTATAAACCCTACTGTGAAATATGTTACTGAATTTGAAGGAATAGATATAGCAGTTGGGTTTGAAGATATATCAGATATAAAAAAATATTTAGGACTATCAGACGAACAAGAGATGGAATATGATATTATATTTGTAGATACAGATAATACGAAAGGTTTTAATACATTTAAGCTAGAGGAAGCAAATAAAAACTATTTTGTTACATCTTTTGACAATTATTCATTAAAAAAGGGATTGGAAGTAATTAGTGAATTAAAAAATCCAATTAGTTTGACAAAAATTCTATTTGCAAGTGAAATGTTAAAAGAAGAAGATGACTATTTAAATTTTCTTTCGTTAGGATATAAAGTGATTTGGAATGAATATAGAGTATATTTTCCATTAGAAAATGGAGATTTAAATGTGATTTATGAGAATCATAGAGTAGCAAAAATCAAGTTTAAAAAATTAAGTATACAATATAAAGATGGATTAGCATATCTAGCAGAAGAAATATTGGGAAATATAAGTGAAAGTAATGTTAGAAGAGCGATAAAAACTATAGAAAAAGGAGTTTAGGATGTCAGTAGTAACATTTTGGAATAGTGGAAAAGAACAAACTGGAAAAACCTTAGCGATTGCGGCAATTAGTACATACATGGCAATAGAACATAATTATCGTATATTAGTTATATCTACTTCAAGAGATGATAAAGTATTAGAAAACTGCTTTTGGAAACCTAAAAAAACTAAGAAAAATTTGGGATTATTTGGACCTAATACTAATATAGCAATGGAGGAAGGTGTTGATGGTCTAATAAAAATAATGAAAAGTAATAAATTAGCACCTGAAAATATAACAAATTATACAAAGATTGTTTTTAAAGATAGATTAGAAATATTGCAATCATATAAGGGGAATTCAGAAGAATATAAAGAAATAACTAATATGTATCCAGATATAATAAATCTTGCAAATAATTACTATGATTTAGTGTTAGTTGATTTGGACAGCGATATGAATTCATATGTAGTTGAAAAAATTATAGGAGCATCTAATTTAGTAGTGATTAATTTAAGTCAAAGATTGGCTAGTATAGACAATTTTTTAGAGGTTAGAGAAAAAAATGCAATGTTTAAAGCAAAAAAAACACTGTTACTAATTGGAAGGTACGACAAATATTCTAAATACTCAATAAAAAATGTTTCAAGATATATGAATGAAAAAAATATTGTATCAACAATACCATATAATACATTATTTTTTGAAGCAGCTGAAGAAGGAAAAGTTCCAGATTTGTTTTTAAGACTGAGAAAAACAGTTGATGAAGGCGATAGAAATGGATTCTTTATAGCAGAAGTTGGAAGAACTGTTGAAAATATTATATATAGGTTACAAAATTTGCAAACTAAAAGATAATGTACTTATGATTAAAATCAGTAAGGAGGGAAACTTAAATGACAATAACTAATATCATCTTAATAATAGTAGTATTGGTAATAGGTGGTTATCTTATCTATTATACTGCAAAGAAAAAGAAAACAGCAGAAGTAGAAACAGAAATTGATGTAGATGATAAAACTTATACCATAGAAAAAATGATTGAATTTGTTAAAAAGAGACTAGATGAAATAACCAAAATTAATCTTTATGATATAGGATTATCAGAAGAAGAATTAAAAAGAAGAAAAAATAAAAAATATGAATTGAAAAAGGCTTTAAAAGGTTGTACATATGGAGATGTTAATGATAAAAAATATGTAAAAGAATTGATTTTTGATTTATTAGAAAAAGAATATGGAGTAACAGAAAGCAATATATCAAAAGCAATTCCGTTTGATATTCCCTCTTTATTAACAGCACAAGATAAGTTTGATATTTTAATATATGTATATAAAAAGGATTTTGGATATGAGGCATTAACAGAATTGATAAAAAAATATAATTTAGCAGAATTAAAATACTTAAACGGTGAAACAAAGCCATCATATGCAATAACAGCACAAGAAATTGAAGAAATATATGAGAAGGAAAATTTAGTATTAAGCTTTGCAGATAAGTTAGCAATTGTTGTACAAAGGATATATCAACATTATAAAGGATATAGCAGTATAGATGAAGTAAGAGATATGAATATAGACGGTGTATCTGGAGGAGTTTCAGGTTTACCAGAAAGCTTTTTAAGTCAGGTTGCACAAACAGACGGAGATTACTTAACGCAAATTGAAGAACACAAAGTTCCAAGAGCATGTGACAGTATATGGATATTTTTCCAAGGTAAATCAATACGTTTAGCATTTTTATCATTTGGAACAGAAGCAGAATTAAAAAGAGTATGTCAAAATATATATAAATACAATAACCCAGGACAATTATCAGACACAAATGGTTATAAAATTAATGAAATGAAAGACGGGTCTCGTGTAGTTGTTGTAAGACCAAGTTTCTCAGAAACATGGGCATTCTTTGTAAGAAAATTCGACGTTAAACGTTCAACTTTAGAGCAATGGTTCAAAGGAGAAGTAGGTAGCGACGAATCAATAGAATTATTAAAATTTTTAGTAAAAGGAGCAAGAATTGTATCAATCACAGGAGAGCAAGGTTGTGGTAAAACAACAATGCTTATGGGAATGATAGAAAATATTTATGAAACAATGAACATCCGTGTTCAGGAAACTGCATTCGAGCTTCACTTAAGAAAAATTTATCCAACAAGAAACATCTTAACGTTTAGAGAGACAGAAACAATTTCAGGACAAGAAGGATTGGACGTTCAAAAGAAAACTGACGGTTCTGTTAATATTATCGGAGAAGTTGCAACTGACCCCGTAGCTGCTTGGATGATACAAGCTGCCCAAGTTGCATCAAAATTCACATTATTTACACACCATGCTAAAACATTTCCGAACTTAGTAACAGCACTAAGAAACTCAATGTTAAGAATAGGACAATTCAACAATGAAAAAACAGCAGAAGAACAAGTTATACAAGTATTAAACTTTGATATACATTTAACAAAAGACTTTAGAGGAAAAAGATATGTAGAAAGAATAACAGAATGTATACCAGTAGAAGAAAAAAATGAATACACATTTGACCATAGAAAAGAAAAAACATTAGAAGGAAAATTTGACAAGTTTTTTGATAATGCAACACATTATTTCGAAAAAGTTACAGATAGAAAATTATACACATATAGAAACATATTAGAATATGTAGATGGCGAATATGTAATAACAAATCCAATAACAGAAACTAACTTAAGAGAAATGAGACTTAACATGGACGAATCAGATGCAGAAGCATTTGACAGATTTGTAGAAAGACACTGGGAAAATCAAAGAAAAGAAACAGTAGCAGTAAGCAGTGAACCAGTAGAAACAAAACCAAAAAGAAGAGGACGTCGCCCAAAGAGTGAAATCTAAATAGCAACAAACTTTGAAAGAATCTAATCACTAGCTCACAAGGGTAGGGGACATTCCTTATGCTAATAAGGAATACTAAGAGGTAAAGGTGTGTCCCTTGTCATAAAGTAAAGGAGGTGCTAAAACAAGTGGAAGACAGCAACACAATAATCTATTACATAATGGGAGGAGCAGCAGGACTATTTGTACTAATAATTTTAGCATATGTCATATTATCCAAAAAAATGCAAAAATCTGAATACAAAAAAATACAAAGACTACAAGAAGGAACAAAAGAAAACAGATTTTCAGCAGAAATACTACTTCAAAAACTATATTTAACATATATAAAAATACCATTCTTAAAAAGATATGTATTAAAAATCAGAAGAAGATTAGAGATAATAAATGTAGATGACGAATATACGACAAGAAAAGGAACAGCCAAAATATTAACAAAAGCACTTGTAATTTTAGTACCATTAATAGTAATAACAATTATGATCACATATACAAATTACTTGATAATGACAATTCTTTTACTATTTGAAATATTCATGATAGATACATTAATAGATGGATCAGTAGATAAAATAGACAATACATTATTAAAAGAGCAATTAGATTTCTTTTCAGAAATCAGACATGCATATCATGAATATAACATGGTAGAAGAAGCAATATATCAAGTTGCACAAGATGACGAAAAAAATGTATCAAGGCAAGGCGAAAAAATATATGAAATATTAATTTCAAATGATCCAGAGTCAGAATTAGAAAAATATTATGATATTGCACCAAACAGTTTCCTAAAAGAATTTGCAGGAATATCATATTTAACAAAAGAATTCGGAGACAGAAAAGTAGAGGGAGCATCACTATATTTAAAAAACGTTAACAATATAACACAGGAAATGCAATTAGAAATATTAAAAAGAGATAAATTAAATTATGTATTCCAAAGTTTATCAATAATTTCAATTGCACCAGTACTATTATTAGAACCACTAAAAAATTGGGCAATATCAAACTTCTCATTTACAGCAAGCTGGTATCAAGGAAAAGCTGGAATGATAGTACAAATAATAATTTTACTATTAACATTCATTTCATACATATTAGTTAGAAGATTAAAAGATAATGG
>CAWVDV010000152.1:0-2993 GCA_963928115.1 Bacillota bacterium
CTTTTACTCCGTTTTTTCTTAATAATAATGCTTCATCTAATGTTGAAACTGCAAAGAAATTGATTCCATTATCAATCAAAAACTTTGTATATTCTACAATTCCTAATCCATATCCATTTCCTTTTACAACAGCTATAATGGTTAGTGGTTTTCCATTATCATCTTGTCCACTTTTTTTAGCATATTTTTTTATCTGTTCTATATTATGTCTTAAATCTTCTTTATTTATTACTAACTTATTCATTGTACAATTTTACCTTTCAAAATGTATTTTTTTCTTTCTATTTTTTCTTGTTTTTTAATTTCATTTTGAATTGTCTTAATGTTCTAAATGTTTTTTCTGAAAAACGATACAATTTATATGTTAATGGTTTATATGGCATATATACTTCTCCAATAAATTCTGTAAATGTAGCTCCAAAACCTTGCTTAAATCTATATAATCCATATTGTGGATGGTTTTCATCAACTACTCCTGAAACACCTCTAAAGTCATATATATCATCATGTCTTGCAATTGCCATTTTAATCATTTCCCATTGTAATAAATAGTTTGGCATTAAATTTCTATGTTGATTACTACTTGCGCCATACAAATACCAAGTTTTATTTCCATAGAAAATTGGAATAACTCCTGAAATTGGTTTTCCATCATAATATGCCATTAAAACTTTCATATGGTCACCTAAGCAATCATACATTTTTTCAAAATATTCTAATGGACGAATTATAAATCCATCTCTTGCTCCTGTTTCTATCATTATTTTGTGAAAATCTTTTAAATCTTCTTTTGTTCCTTCTTTTACTGTTACACCTTTTCTTGATGCTAGTCTGATATTATATCTCCATTTTTGTTTAAATCCTGCCATTATTTCTTCTTCTGTCTTACCCTTAATATCTAGTCTAAATACATATCTTGGTTGAATTTCATCCTTAAAATCTTTTGCATCATCTTTTATTTTATACCCTAAATTAGTTACAACCTCTCTAAATGTTTGGTCATCACTAACTATATCTGGCTCCATTCTTAATACAAATGCATTGTATTTTTTAGCTAATTCTTTTGCTCCATCTGTTAATTGCTTCATTACTGATATATCATGTATGTCACAAACTGGTCCTCTTGATGAATACATTAGGTTTCCGAATATTGGCATTTTTCTAATCCATACACATAGTGAACCTATTATATTTCCATCTTCATCTTCTGCTAGTATTACTTCTGGTTTCCAGTTTGGCTTTTTTACTTCTGCCCATTCTAGTGATTGTTGAAAGTTACATCTTTCATGTCCTTCTAGAAATTTTTTATATTCTTTTTTTGATTCTTCATCTGTTACGAATCTCATTTTTTCATTTTTCCCCCTTGATTTTATTGTATTTTATTTTGTTTTTGCTTTTTCTTTTTTATTATTTACATTATATTCGTATTTTACACTATATCACAAAATTTTACAAGTAATTTATTGGGTTTTATAGATTATTGTTTTAGAATTTTATATTGAATTAAAATATTAAAATTTCAAATATTGCAAAATATAACTTTACTAGAAAAAAATAAGACATATAAAGATAACAAATGCTAAAAGCAATACTAATTAAATTATTGTATTGCTTTTTATTTTTATAAATTAATTATTTTTTCTATAATTTCAGTATCTTCAATTTTATTAATTCCAAAGCATTTCTTTCCTAAGTCTTTTATTGAAGCTTTGAGGTGGTCACAATTTGTGACCACCTAATTTCTAATTCTTCTTCTGTTAACTGAAAGCAAAATCTTTCTGGAAATCTATCTATATTTCTTTTTACTGCCTGATTTAATTTTTTAGTCTCATAATGATATAACATTGCTACATCACTGTCTAGCATTATTTGTTTTCCTCGTATTGATTTGTATATTTTTCATAGTGTTCCTCCCACATTTTGCTCAAAAAAATAATTGACTAATTAACTGTTAAAATTAGTATAACACAAAACGCATAAAATTAATAGCATTTTTGCAAAATAAAAAGGAAAATTGATGTTACTCAACTTTCCTGTAATACTATTATAGATAAAAACCTATAACATATTTGTGCTATTAGTCTATGCTAAAAGCTTAAAAATATTCATAATACTAAAAATCTTAAAAGATTTTTATATTTGTTAAATGTTACTATTGTTTTGATAAAAACAATATATTTGTAATTTAATTTTACCATTTATATTGTAAAATGTCAAATCATTTTGCTTTTTAAAATTAATTTTCTTTTAATTTTTTAATGTACTTATTTAGATTTTCAATTTTTTCTTCATATTTCTTTATATTTTTCATTAAACCTAAACTCACATACAAAGATTTATCTATATTATTCATATCTTCTTTGGAAAGTTTTGTTATATAATTTCCTAATCTTGCTTTACTAACTGTTTGAATGTTTGAAAGATTTACTTGTCCATCTAGTATTACCATTCCTTTAATATCTTTTTGAGTTATAATATGAGCCATTGTCGGAATTGGCTTAGATGCATGCGTAATTGGTGCAACTATGACATTACTAGAATTTATATTTCCTACATCGCTTTGAAGTATTACACAAGGTCTTTCTTTTTGCATTTCTGAACCTATTCCGATTCCAAAATTACACTTATAAACTTCTCCTCTTCGCACAATTCTATTTTTAGCCTTTTCTGAATTTGTATCTAAATATATTTGCGTTTTAGTCCATTCTAAAATATGTTGTACTTTTGAAACAGTGATTTTAGGTTCATTATGCTGATTTAACTCTTCCATAACAAATTATACCTCCTTTCTTTAAATAAAAATGTTCCAAAGCATCAAAAATTTCTTGGAAACCATTTTATATATTTATACTATACAATTATTTGAAAATCAATAACTTTTAAAATTTAGTTTTTGTTTATCTAAAAAATTCTCCCACAAAATTCTATAACTACTTATTTAAAGTAATTTTTGAATTTCATGGGAGTAATTTTTGGAGCAGGTAGTGGGAATC
>CAWVDV010000153.1:0-2706 GCA_963928115.1 Bacillota bacterium
AGAAAGAAAAAGATGGGAGAAATTCATAAAGCAAATCAGGAAGAAGAAAGATAATTAACTAAGATTACTTTAGTAGGAGATGATAGAGAGTGAGCGAAAATAAGAAAAGAATACTAACAGGAGATAGACCAACAGGAAAATTACATATAGGGCACTATTTTGGTTCTTTGAAAAAAAGAGTAGAAATGCAAAACTCTGGAGAATATGATATGTACATACTAATTGCAGATGTGCAAGCATTAACAGATAATTTTAATAATCCAGAAAAAGTAAGAAAAAATGTTAGAGAACTTGCAATGGACTATTTATCATGTGGGATAGACCCAGAAAAAACAACAATATATATTCAATCGATGATACCAGAAACAGCAGAACTAACAGTATATTATTCAAATTTAGTTACAATAGCAAGACTAGAAAGAAATCCAACAGTAAAAACAGAAATAGCACAAAAAAAAGAACTATTTGGAGAAAGTGTAACATATGGATTTTTAGGATATCCTGTAAGTCAAGCAGCAGATATAACAACATTTGAAGGTGAATTAGTCCCAGCAGGAGAAGACCAGGAACCTTTAATCGAGCAATGTAGGGAAATAGTTAGAAAATTTAACAATATATATGGTGAAGTATTAAAAGAACCAAAAATAGTATTATCTGATGGAAAGAGAATAAAAGGCTTAGATGGAAATGAGAAGATGGGAAAATCACTTCGGAAATGCAATCTATTTATCAGATAGTGAAGAAGAAATAACAAAAAAAGTTATGAGTGCAGTAACAGACCCTAATAGAATAAAAAAAGATGATTTAGGAAACCCTGATATATGTATGGTCTATTATTATCACAAACTATTTTCAAGTAAAGAAGAAGTTGATATGGTATGTTCAGAGTGTAAAGCAGGAAAAAGAGGATGTGTAGCATGCAAAAAACAATTAGCAAAAAATATTATTGAATATTTAAGACCAATAAGAGAAAAAAGAGCATATTATGAAGCACATCCAGAAATAGTGGATGAAATATTAAAACAGGGAACTGAAAAAGCAAGAAAAACAGCAAAAGAAACAATGAAAAAGGTAAAACAAGCTATGAAACTAGACTATTTTGAGCAATGTCGCATTGGGGACTTTTCTGTTTGAGACATTTTGTCTATTTTGGGACACATCTTGAATAAGTAAGTGCAAAAAGGAGGAAACATGTTTACAGATTATACAAAAATTATTATAAAATCAGGAGATGGAGGAAATGGAGCAGCAACCTTTCGTCGAGAAAAATATGTAGCAGCAGGAGGGCCTGATGGAGGAGATGGAGGAAAAGGTGGAGATATCTATTTCCAAGTTGACAAAGATAAAAACACATTAATTGATTTTAGATATAATAAAAAATTCAAAGCAAAAAATGGAGAAAATGGAAGTGGAAGCAATTGCAATGGTAAATATGGAGAAGATTTAATCATAAAAGTACCAATAGGAACTGTTGTAAAAGATGCTGAAACTGGAAAAATAGTTGCAGACTTATCACATCCAGACCAAAAAGAATTAATACTAAAAGGTGGACGTGGAGGAAGAGGAAATTCACATTTTGCAACATCAACAAGACAAGCTCCTAGATTTTCAGAAGATGGCGAAAGAGGAGAAGAAAAAGAAGTAATCTTAGAGCTAAAATTACTTGCAGATGTTGGATTATTAGGTTTCCCAAATGTAGGAAAATCAACATTTTTGTCAGTTGTAACAGATGCAAAACCTAAAATTGCGAACTATCATTTTACCACATTAGAACCAAATTTAGGAGTTGTAAAAACAAAAGATGGAAATGGATTTGTAATCGCAGATATTCCTGGAATTATTGAAGGAGCAAGTGAAGGAGTTGGACTAGGAATTCAGTTTTTACGTCATGTTGAAAGAACAAGGCTATTACTACACTTCTTAGATGTGTCTGGACAAGAAGGAAGAAACCCAGTAGAAGATTTTTATGCTATAAATAAAGAGTTAGTAAAATATAGTGAAAAATTAAGTAAAAGAAAACAAATTATAGTAGCAAATAAAATAGATGTAATTCAAGATGAAAGTACATTAAAAGAAGTAGAAGAATTAGCGAAAAAAGAAAACTTGAAATTATTTAAAATATCAGCAGCAACAAGACAAGGTGTACAAGAATTAATAGACTATGTATCAGAAGAATTAAAACAATTGCCAAAAGAAGAATTGGTAGAAATAGAAGATAGAGTAATATACACATTAGAAGATAAAAAAGACCAATGGGAAATAAAAAAAGAAGGCGGAGTATTTATAGTAACAGGAAAAGCAGTAGAAAGACTAATGGGAAGAATAAACATAGAAGACAATGAATCAATGTACTACCTACAAAAATCTTTGAAAAACATGGGAATAGAAGACAAATTAAAAGAAATGGGAGTATGTGAAGGAGACACAGTAATACTAGATGGTTGGGAACTAGAATGGTATTAATCCCTTGTAACAAAATTAAATAAAAATCATAAAATAAACCATAGGAGGCAAATGATATGGAATTTATATTAAATACCATATTTTGGACATTAGCCCTTTATGGTTTATTTGAAATTATAAAAACAATTATATATATAACTACATATACAAAAATGCAATCTGATGGTATATACATAATAATAGCAGTCAAAAATCAAGAAGAAAAAATAGAAGGATTTTTACGTTCAATTTTATTTAAAATTT
>CAWVDV010000154.1:0-5331 GCA_963928115.1 Bacillota bacterium
AATCATAGTTGCGTCCCTTTTGTGACCAAAAATGGTCACTTCAAACCTGTCCCCAAACTGACCATTAGTCTCCGAAATTAATTCCTATATTTCTAGCTGTTTTCATCAAATCATCATCCATTTGAACTCTTCTTAGATTACTTTCTTCAGTATTACCTGAAACTGCTCCGATTTTTGTATTTTTTCCTACAACTTCTTCTAATGAAACACTATCTAATTTTCCATTTTTAATTACTGCTAATGTTCCAAATTTTCCTTCTAAAGCTAATTCCATTGCTTTTGTTCCATATTTAGTTGATAAAACTCTATCAAAAGCTGTTGGTGTTCCACCTCTTTGCATATAACCTAAAGTTGTATTTCTTGCTTCTAATCCTGTTAGTTCTTGTAATTGCTGTGCTATTTTTTGTCCAATTCCTCCTAGTTTTGTATTGTCAACTCCTGAACCATTATCTCTTGTCCCCATAATAGTTATTTCTCCATCTTTTGGTTTTGCACCTTCTGCTACAACTACTACACTAAAGTTTTTACCTCTTTTTTTTCTATTTTCGATTTTACTTACAACACTATTTATATCATATGGAATTTCTGGAATTAGTGCAACATCTGCTCCTCCTGCAATTGCTGCTTCTAGTGCTATCCAACCAGCATATCTTCCCATAACTTCAAGCACCATTATTCTATGATGTGTTGCTCCTGTTGTATGCAATCTATCTAATGCTTCCATTGCAACTGATACGGCAGTATTATATCCAAATGTAATTTCAGTACATGCAACATCATTATCTATTGTTTTTGGTACACCTATTACATTAACGCCTTTTGTTGAAAAGTCTCTTGCTGATTTTTGTGTTCCATCTCCTCCAAGTGTAAATATACAATCAAAACCGAAGTCTTTAATATTTTGTATTGCTTGGTCAGATAAATCTTTATATTCAACACTTCCATCTTCATTTACTACTTTGTAATTAAATAAATTTGAATTTGTTGAAGACCCAATTATTGAACCTCCTTTTGGTAATATTCCAATAGCTTCTCCATTGGCGGCTGTTGATAATAGTTCAAAATCCTTTTTTAATAATCCATTATATCCATCTATTATTCCATAACATTCTACTCCATGATTTTCAGCAGTTTTTACAATTGCTCTAATTACTGCATTAAAACCTGAAACATCTCCTCCATTTGCAAGTATTCCTACTTTTTTTAACATCTCTAAATCATTCCTTTCCTATTTACTATGTGTTATTTATTAGTTTTATTTTCTTTGCTCACTTTTATTATTATATCAATAAAAAAAATTTTTACAACACTTTCCAAAAAATTTTTTTGTTTTTTGGAGACGTGTCAAACACTGTCATTAAGTGTCAATACATTTTTCGACAAAAATATGACATAATTTTTATAGTTTTACTAAGAGGTGATAGTTATGATAAAAGAAAAACGATTAAATAAAAAATATACTCAAGAACGTATGGCAGACATTCTTGGCATAAGTTTAAGACAATATGTTAGAATAGACAATGAAGAAGATTTGCCTAGAAGAGATGTATTAAAAGCTCTTATTAAAGAATTAGAATTAACAGATGAAGAAATTGGTAAATATATACGTGAAATGACAGAAAAAACCGCATAATTTCTGTCATTTTCCTTTTCTTCTTTTTTCATTACTTTCCGTTCCTTTATTTTGTTGAAATATGTATGTTTTCAATTTCAGCGTTCATCTCTCTAGAAATTATATTTTGTATTTGTGCAACTTCTTCTTGAGTTAGCTCATCACTTTTTATAATAACACTTATGCTATCTCCATTTACAAAGATTATACTATTTTCAAAACCTTTAGTTTGAATTAAGTTTTCACAAATCATTATACTATTTTTTGTATCATTTATCTTTTTTATTTCATCAGTTGCTGATTGTCTTTGAGTTTCTAAACTGTTTGTACTATTTAAAATATTTTCATAGCTTTCTAACATTTGAGAATACATTGTATCTCTTTCTAATTTTGACTTTGTAAAATAGTCATCATCTGTACTTGTTTGTACACTCGTCTGTGTAGTTTCACTGTTGCTATTAGAATTATCATTTGTAGTATTTGAACTTTCTGTATTAGATAAAACATCATTACTACTTACTAATGTTGCATCTCCAATATTTGCAGTATTTGAATCATCTCTTGCTTCCATTTGCAAACTTGCTTCAACTGATTGTTCTGCAGTATTTGTTGTATAATTTAAATAAGCAACTGCCATTAACATTAATGCAATAACATAAATAACAATTTGATTTTTCTTTAATAATTTCATAATTTCCTCCTTTTTGTGGTCAGTTCAGGTTCGGAGTGACCATTTTGGGTAATTTTTTCATATAGTAGAAATCTTAGCCAAAATTGTAATTATTTTTCAACCACTAATTCATCTCAAAAACTTGAATTTTGTGTGTCGCCAAACCTGTTACTGCCTCTACTGCTTGAATAATATTAGTCTTTACATTTGCCTGATTTGCTCCTTTTGCAGTTATTATAGCTCCTTCTATTTTGGGCTGCACTATTTTTTGTGTTATTGGTGTTTTTTGTCCATCTTCTTCTTGATATATTATATCTTTTTGTGTATCTGTTTCTTGGATTGTTCTTGTTCCGCCCTCTGTATCCGTTTCTTCTGTGTTACTAGTTCTTGAAGTTTCATTATACATTGCTACTACTTCACTTGACTCAGAATAATTTAATAAAACCTTAACTTCTCCTACTCCTTGTATTTGTGATAAAATTTCTTCTAGTCTTGTTTCTAAATCTGTCTCACTTGTTCCTTGAGTTTGATTTTGATTTATCGTTTGATTATTCGTTGTAGCTAATTGCTTAGATGTATCATTATTCGATTGTTCTTTATTAGTTGTTTTATCTCCATTCCATATTATATTTATGATTACAACTGTAATAATTACTAAAACAATTAAGAAAACTAGATTTTCTATTTTTTTCTTATTATTGTTTTCTCCTGTATTTTCATCTTTACCTAGAAACTTATTTAATTTATCTTTAAACATTTCTCATTCACCTCATATTCTTCAATTAAGAATTTTTTTATATTTTGAATGTCTGTTTTTGATACATTGCTACTATTTTCATTCTCTTCATTATTAGTATCGCTTGTAGCACCATTATTCGAAGTTTCATTATTAATACTTGTATCTATTTTTTTAATCTTTTGTATTTCAGTAACTATTTTGTTTTCTAGGTTTCCTTCTGAATTTTCATTATTCGAGGATTCTTCTTCATTATTTTCTGATTTCTTAACTTTAATTTTAATTTCTTCTATTCCTGATTCATTTTCTTCATCTGAGATAGTAGCTTTTACTTTACAACTTTCTACTTCATATCCTTGTTCTTCCAATTTCTTAGTTATATCTTTTTCTAGCTCTTCAATGTATAACTCTTCAATTCTCTTATTCATTGAAGTTTGGTCGACTTCTTCTGACTGTAATTGTGATGACGTTTCTTGCTCCATTGCATATTTTTCTAAATCTATATCTTCTATATTAAATATATCTTTATTATTTATAAATGGTGATACTATATTAAATAATATATAAATTCCCATTACCATCCTTATATATTTTTTATTTTTATTATTAGGTAGCAACATTTCTAGAATAGAAACTATAACTATTGCTAGTCCCAAACTTTTTGCCCAAGAACTAATAAATTCAATCATTTTTCAACCTTTCCTATCTGTACATCATACCGCTATTAGAAATCTTCAAAACTAAAGCTGTCCCAATAATCAACATGAAAGAAATCGAACATAAAATAGCCAAAAGTATTTTAAAAATATCTCCAATTTGTTCTAATAGTCCTGTTATCTTTAAATCTGCAATAGGCTCTGTAATTGTCGCCAGAAACTTATATGTTATACAAAGTATTGCCAATTTAAAAATAGGTGCTATACACATACCAAGTACAATAATTACTCCCACAAAACCTATTGCATTTTTTAGAATTATTCCTCCTCCCAAAACCGTATCTACTGCATCACCTAATATTTTTCCAACAACAGGTACTGCTGAACTCACTATTGCTTTTGTAGTTTTGGCTGTGATTCCATCTACACTGCTTGACATTGTTCCTTCTAAAGAAACTACTCCAACAAATATTGTTAGAATAATTCCTAAAAACCACACTATTCCTGATTTTAAGAATTTTGATAATTTGCTTATTTGTATTTTGTCAGTTAGTTTTGATAAAATAACTAAACTTGTAAATATTAGTACAAGTGGTAATATTATTGTTTGTATGATATTACCTATAAAATTAATCATAAATAATATGATTGGTTCTATTATTCCACTTGTTGTAATACTTCCTGTATACATCATTAGAGTAATTAAAAGTGGAACAAGCATATTCATAAATGCTACTAAATCTGTTGTTGTTTGTTTTACCATTGTTATTATTTCTGAAAAATTTGACATTACAATTGTCACAATCAGTATGTATTGAACATAATATATTAGTTTTGCAATTCCATCATTTTCAAGACTTTCACTTATTGACTTCAATAAACTATGTATTACTATAATGACTAATATGCTAACTATTGCTTTTATACTATCAAATATTTCTATTCCTAATAAATTTAGTATGGCTTTCAATATCCTGTTATTATCAACATTTCCTTGTATTGCTTGGTCTAATATTTCACCTATATCAATATTTTCAAAAAATTCTCCTGATGCATATTCTTTTGAGTTATTTATAAAGTCTTGTATTCCAAATTCTTCTTTTTGTTCTTGTATTGCCTCCTGTGTACTATTTGTATTGCTTGTGTTTGATGTTTCAGTTGCAATTACTAGAGTTTTAGGAATTACAATACATATACATGTTAAAAAAAATATTTTTATTATAAATCTTTTCATTTGTAACTCCTTATGTAGGTAGTATTTTTAATATTATTTCTAGTAAACTAGATATTATTGGTATTGACATTGCAATTATTATAATTTTGCTTCCTATTTCTATTTTACTTGCAATCGCACCTTCTCCTGCATCTTTACATACACTAACTGCAAATTCTGCTAAAAATGCTATTCCTGTAATTTTTAATAATAATGCTAAAAATGTGCTATTAATAGATGCTTTTGATGCTAGAGATTGTAATAATGATATGATTTCAGTTAGTTGGTCCATTACCAATAATAATATTAGAACTCCTGCTAATAAGCTTATATATATTGCAAATTCAGGTTTATATTGTTTTAATAAAATTATTATGATAAGCGCAACTAAACCAATTCCTATAATTTTAATAATCATTTTATTCTCCTAAAAAGCTATGAACT
>CAWVDV010000155.1:0-9859 GCA_963928115.1 Bacillota bacterium
ATATATTATATAAATAAATGCTATAAAAGGCAAGGAAATTGATAAAATTTGAAAAATTATGTAAAATATGTTAAAATAAAAGTGTACTAAAAATTATACATTAGGAGGATGGTCAAAATGGCTAGAAAAATGACTAGAAAAGATTTTATGACACTGGAAGGCATCGGAAGGGAGAATAAGGGAAGTATTTATCGGGATTACAAAGGCGATACTGATGGTATCTTGTATTTCGAAGATAAAAGAAATAACTTGTTAATCCGGCAGATAGTTCCGATTGAGAAAGATGTCGAGCTGGTAAGAGCGACCCAGAAGATTTCTGCTCAACAGTATATCCTTGTAGATAAGGATAGGACTAGATTTATACCTCTTGAAAAAGTTCTGACAAAAGAGTCAGATGAAAAACTGAAGGAGAGGATTAGGCTTACTAATCCATTAGTTAATGACGAAGGAGCAATGACAGTTGCAATTTTTAATTTAAAAACTGCAGAATTCATTACAATAATGGATGTAGAATCGGCTAAAGACTCTTTTGCTGGTGAAGTAGGAGCTATAACTTTTACTTTTTCCAGAAACTTGCTTATCAGAAAGAGGTATGGAAAAAAAGTCCGTAGATGGGCGGAAGAATTTTTCAAAAAAACTAACATATATCCTGATGGATGTCGTGAAGTTATTTTTGAAAACAATAGGTATAAGCTTATACCTATAGAATAAGACCATCAAACTGGCACTAGAGTTATTCTATAGGCCAGTTTTTATATTGTGTAAAAAATATATTAAAAGTTTTATTAAAATTTAAGAAGTTATAATTAGAAATATGTTAGAATATAATAAAAAGAAATGTGAACTTTTTGTGAAAATTAATAAAAAACACTTGACTTTTTTATTAAATGGGTATAAATTATTAGCAGTCAAGTAACAAGAGTGCTAAAAACACTAAAAGGAGGTAATTTAAAATGATTAAACCATTAGGAAGTAGAGTATTAATAAAAATGAAAGAAGGCGAAGAAACAACAAAAAGTGGAATAATTTTGGCACAAGCTGCTCAAGAAAAACCACAAATAGCAGAAGTAATAGAAGTTGGACCAGGAGAAGTAGTTGATGGTAAAAAAGAAGAAATGCTTGTTAAAAAAGGTGATAATGTTATAGTAAGCAAGTATTCAGGAACAGAAGTAAAATACGAAGGTACAGATTATATAATTGTTAAACAAGAAGATATATTAGCAATTGTTGAGTAGAATAAATAATAAAAAATTATTTAATAGAGGATTGAGAGGACTGTCCCTAAATCCCATTAAGAGGGATTGAAAGAACGTCCCCTAATCCCAGATGAAAGGTAGGTAATTTTAAAATGGCAAAGGTTATTAAATTTGGGGAAGATGCAAGAAAATCTTTATTAGAAGGTGTTAATAAATTAGCAGATACTGTTAAAGTTACATTAGGACCAAAAGGTAGAAATGTAGTTTTAGACAAGAGCTTTGGTGCACCTTTAATTACAAATGATGGTGTTACAATAGCAAAAGAGATTGAATTAGAAGATAAATTTGAAAATATGGGAGCAAGATTAGTTAAAGAAGTTTCAACAAAAACTAACGATGTTGCAGGAGATGGAACAACAACAGCTACAGTTTTAGCACAAAGTATGATTAAAGAAGGTGTAAAAAATGTAGCAGCAGGTGCAGATCCTATGGCTATAAAAAGAGGTATGGATAAAGCCGTAAATACTGCAGTAGAAGGATTAAAAGAAATTAGCTCAGAAGTTGATGGAAAAGATGATATTGCAAGAGTTGCAAGTATTTCTGCAAACAATGAAGAAATAGGAAACTTAATTGCTGAAGCAATGGAAAAAGTATCAAAAGATGGTGTTATTACAATTGAAGAATCAAAAACTTCAAATACAGAATTAAATGTAGTTGAAGGAATGCAATTTGATAAAGGATATTTATCACCATATATGGCAACTGATACAGAAAAAATGGAAGCTGTTTTAGATAATCCATATATATTATTAACGGACAAGAAAATAAGTAATATTCAGGAAATTTTGCCTTTATTAGAAAGTTTAATGCAAGAATCAGGAAAACTATTAATAGTTTGTGATGATATGGAAGGAGAAGCGTTATCAACATTAATCTTAAATAAATTAAGAGGTGTATTAAATGTTGTAGCTGTTAAAGCACCAGGATTTGGAGATAAGAGAAAAGCAATGTTACAAGATATTGCAACATTAACAGGTGCAGAAGTAATTACTCAGGATTTAGGATTAGAGCTAAAAGACACAACAATTGCACAATTAGGTCGTGCAAAACAAGTTAAAGTTCAAAAAGAAAATACAATTATTGTTGATGGTGCAGGAGATAAACAACAAATAGCTGATAGAGTTGCTCAAATAAAGGCTCAAATTAATGAAACAAAGAGTGATTATGATAAAGAACAATTACAAGAAAGACTAGCCAAAATTGCTGGAGGAGTTGCAGTAATTGGCGTTGGAGCAGCAACAGAAGTTGAAATGAAAGATAAAAAATTAAGAATTGAAGATGCTTTATCTGCAACAAAAGCAGCAGTTGAAGAAGGTATAGTTGCGGGTGGTGGAACAGCTTTAATTAATGTTATACCAAAAGTTGAAAAATTAGTAGCAAGTCTAAAAGATGGTGAGAAATTAGGTGCTGAAATAGTATTAAAAGCATTAGAAGAACCTGCAAGACAAATTGCAATAAATGCAGGATTAGAACCAGCAGTTATTGTTGAAAAAGTTAAATCTTCAAATGTAGGTACTGGATTTGATGCAGGAAAAGAAGAATATGTTGATATGAAAAAAGCAGGAATTGTAGACCCTACAAAAGTTACAAGAAGTGCATTACAAAATGCAGCATCAATAGCTTCAATGGTACTTACAACTGAAAGCCTAGTTACAGATGCACCAGAACAAAAATGTAGTTGTGGAAATCATGGAGAAGGAATGCCATCAGGAATGGACGGAATGTACTAATCTAAAAGATTAAAAAATTTAAAATTGAATCTAAGTTTTAAAAAGTGGGAATATTAGTTTTAATATTTCTACTTTTTGTGTTATAATACGATTAATATTAAAAGAATAATTTATAGGTTTATAGGTAAAGCCAAACAAGAAAACCTAAATATATTAAAAAGAAAAGGATTAATTATGCAAGAAAAGTGGAATCAAAGAACTGAAATGCTAATAGGAAAAGAAGCGGTACAAAAATTAGAAAAAGCAAAAGTTGCAGTATTTGGAATAGGGGGAGTAGGCTCATTTGTAGTAGAGGGATTGATTAGAGCAGGTGTAGGAAATTTAGTTTTAATAGATCCAGATGATATTTCAATTACTAATTTGAACAGGCAAATACACGCAACACATAGTACAATTGGAAAAAGTAAAGTAGAAGTTATGAGACAACGTATTTTAGATATTAATCCAGATGCAAATGTAGAAATATATAAAGGAAATGAATTTGAAGATGGTGAAGAAAATATAATAAATTCTAGTTTTTCATATATAGTAGATGCAGTAGATACTGTTACAACTAAAATTAAATTAATAGAAAAAGCAAAAAAAGAAAATGTACCAATTATATCTTGTATGGGAACTGGTGATAAATTAAAACCATCAAAATTTGAAATTACAGATATTTATAAAACTACAGTATGTCCTTTGGCTAAAGTCATGAGAAAAGAATTGCGAAAAAGAAATATACAGGATTTAAAAGTTTTGTACTCAAAAGAAGAACCGATTAAAGTTGATACGGATATTGAAGAAAGTAATTTAGATAGAAAAAAATTAGTTCCAGGAAGTATTTCTTTTGTTCCATCAGTTGCAGGTTTAATGATAGCAGGAGAGGTTATAAAGGATTTAATAATTATAAATTAGATTTTTTTATTTACTTGAGGAGGAATCTTATGAGTAAAAATAATAAAATTTCATATTATAGTATGGAAGATATAGATAAAATAGGAATTGTAGATAATATAAATTGTAGCGAAAAAAGTCTTCTTGGTATAATTGTACAAAGT
Organism: Bacillota bacterium; assembly: GCA_963928115.1. Lineage (GTDB taxonomy): Bacteria > Bacillota > Clostridia > TANB77 > CAG-508 > CAG-269. Next base: position 4,027 of record CAWVDV010000155.1, read on the forward strand.
ATACCATATCTCTTAATATTAGGTATTACTAATATAATTCCAATGTCAGAAGGAATTTCTATTATAGTATTTATATTATTAAGTATGATAATTTTTATTTTTCTTTTTTCTATACATATATATGATAGATTTATAAATTTTAAATTATCTATTAATGGTAAAAAAATTAAATATATCGATAAAATAAAGCATAGAAAATATTGTTTAATAATATAGAAATTAATTTAAATTGTAAGAAACTGTATAAATCGTTTTTTAATGACAATATTGATAGAACAATTATTATATGCTAAAATAGTTTTATCATATGATAATGGAGAAAAATATGGATAGAGTTTTATTAATATTGTATTTATTAGGCTTTGTATTTCAAATTATTCTATTAGTAAAGTCTATAAAAAAGAAAGAAAAGAAATATTGGATTATGGTATTTGGATTAGAAATTATTTTTATTATAATTTCTAAAATGATAGAAAACTATTATAATAGTTTGCCAGGATATGGACTTATGCCTGGTTTAACATATTTTGGCGAAACTTTACTTAGCTTTGGTGCAAATACTATTTATTATATTATGCTATTTATTACAATGTTGGCTAAGATAATAACATTTGAAAGAGAACAAAAACGACAAGGAAAAAAATATGCTAATCCATTTCTACTTATTATAGCTTTAATATTTATTATTATAGGAATTGTATCTTTATATAATGAAATAAGGTATAATTGGGATAAGAAAGAAACAATAGGAACAGTTATTAAGTTTACAACAATAGGGTATACTGAACCTGAGCCAGTCATTAGCTTTAATGTTGAAGGCAAAGAATATGAGGATGATGCAATTATATCAAATGTAGAAGTTGGAGATAATGTAAAAGTTTATTATTATAGTAAAGGTGATTCTTATCATATTACACCATATCTTGCAAATAATAAAATTATTTATATACCAAGTTTTATAATAGGATTACTAATAATACTTTTTAGATTTAGGTATAATATTTTTAAAAAAGTTACAGGTACTATGTAAATACTTTAGAAATTAGAAAAAGATAAAAATCAAGAACTACACCTAAAAGAATAGTTGTAATTATTTGGATAAAAAAATATATATTAAATAAATATTTTAAAAAATAGATGAAATGAAGGAAGCAAGCTTGCCAGAACCAGTATTTAAAAATGAAAGAGATGATTTTGTTGTAACTTTCTATAATGGCGAATATCCAGAATTGTATCCAGAGGATATAATTAATAAGACGTATGATAAGACGTATGATAAGACGTATGATAAGCTCAAAGAAAAAATATTACAATTTTGCAAAAGTGAAAAAAAGTGCAAAAGAAATAGCAGAATATTGTGGATATAAGAGTGTAGATAGATTTAAAAGAAACCATTTAAAACCTTTATTAGAACAAGAAATGATACAAATGACTATACCAGATAAACCTAAAAGTAAAAATCAAAAATATATAACTAAAAAAACCTGAAAACTATTCTTGAAAAAGAGTAGTTTTTATTGCTTTTTTGCAATTAATATATAAAACCAACAAGAGTAAAAATAAAGATACATTTAAAAAGTTCTAATACTAAAAATATGAGAATACAATTAAACAAAAGTATTTCCATAAAGGAGTTAGAACAATATGAAAAATGTATCAATAGAAGAACGTGCGGTAGAGCTTGCACATTATATAATAGATTCAAAAGATACAGTAAGAGGAGCGGCAAAAAAATTTGGAATAAGTAAAAGTACAGTACACACCGAAGTAACATTCCAGAACGGTAAAAATAAATTATCTATAATTCCAGAAAGTATTGAAATTAAAAAGGTTTTTCTAGCGAAGAAGAATCCTGTGGTTAGATTAGGATTAGTAATTAAATAAATGAAAAGAAGTATTTTAAGATGAAATATGCTCGAAATACTTTGTTTTATTGGCATTGTATGGTATAATATTTTTAGCATTTTGTAACAAGTAAACAACTCAATAATTATTGAAAAGGAGGATTTTCCTATGAGACAGTACAGAATTAATGAAGAAAATGGTAAAACATATGTGCAATGTCGGAATGTTGAAAGAGGCGATTGGTATTTCTGTGCAACCTTTGACGAAGAGTCAAGACTAATTTTTTTGGGTGATTTACCAGATCAAATGTGTAAAGAAATCTATGCGTTTTTGGAATCACAATGTATTCATATTGATGAAAACGCAAAAGCATGGATTCTTACAAATTAAAATAGGAAATTCAAATAACGAGATATAGCTAAAGTGTTGATAGCTTAGTTATATCTTGTTTTTCATAAAGCTTTAAAAGTAAAATTTTAAGGCTTTATTTTTTTTGAACTAAAATTATATTAAAAGCAATTTTAAAAGGCAGAAAATTGAACGTGAGGCAAATAAAAACTAAACGAAAGGAGGATATGCAAATGCAAAAATTAAAAGGACTATGGATACCAGCAGAAATTTTATTAAATGAAAAATTATCAGATAAAGAAAAAATAATACTTGCAATTATATTATATTTAAGTGAAGAAACTAAAAGTTGTTTTGCAAGTAATAAATATATAGCAAGTATTGTAAATGTAACAGCAAATAGAGTATCTAAAATTATAAGTTCTCTGAAAGATAAAGAGTATATAAAAGTAAAATTAAAATATAAAACAGACAGTAAAGAAATAGAACAAAGACAAATTACACCTATTGTTCAAAATATTAATAGGTATAATTCAAAAAGCCAAGAGGGTATTGAAACAAATAACTATTTAAATAGTCAAAAACAACAATACCCTATATATAATAAAGACAAAGATATAATAAATAATATAAAAAATAAAAATAATTATAATAAATGGGACACATGCAAAAAGGAAAATAATCCATATAGAAGCGACAGAAATTACGATGACTTCGATTGGAATAGCTTATATGCAAATTTAAAAGAGGTTAATTCTACTTAATATTAGAACTAGCCTCTTTTTAATTTGTCTAAAAAACTATTTATAGTTTTTTAGCAATCAAAAATAAAAAATGGGATTTTTATTTTTGATTGAATGGGGTGTGGGGCAATAGCCCTGCCATACAGACAAACTTGTTTGTCTAGTGTGTTAGACATTCAAAGAATATCTTAAGCAAGAAGGAGGTGCAAAGAAGAGATGAGTTATGCTATTATTAGAAATCAAAAACTAACAAGAAATGAAGCAAAAGGAAGTTATGTCCATAATGAAAGAAGAACAAAAGGTCATACAAACAAAGATATTGATTCAAAAAAAACACATTTAAATTATTACTTAAAGAAAAACGAATTGAGCTATATAAAAGAATTTGATAGATTAAAGAAAGAAAATGATTTACAAGGACATATAAGAAGCAACAGTATAATAATGTGCGAAATGCTATTTACATCTGATAAAGAATTTTTTGATGAAATTGGAGAAAAAGAAACCAAGAAATATTTTGAAGAAAGTTATAATTTTATATGTAGTTACAAAAATCTTGGAGAAAAAAATATAATATCAGCAGTAGTACATCTAGATGAAGGAACACCACATATGCACTTGATATATATTCCAGTAATTCATACAAAAGATAAAGAAGGAAAAGAAATAGATAAAATATGTTGTAGGGATTTTTGGAAAGGTAGAGATAGTTACAGGCAATTACAAAATGCTTTTTTTGAATACATTACTTCAAAAGGATTTGAACTAGAAAGAGGATTACCAGTTGAAGAAACAGGAGCAAAACACGAAAAAATAGAAAACTTAAAAAAGGTAACTAATTTTGAAAATACGAAAAAGATTTTAGATAATATAAAACTAGAATTACCAAAAACACCTAATATAAATGATATTAAACTTATAAAGTTAAATAGAGAAAAAGTAGAAGATGAAATCATTAAACCAAAAGATAAATTGATTAATGAGTTGTACCAAGAAAATAGGATTCTTCACAAAGAATTATCAAAACAAGTGAATTTAGTAGATAAAGCAATAAAATATGAAAAAGAAAGAAAAGAAATAATGTATGACAATAAAGAATTGCACAATGAAGTAGATAAAATCAAGTCAGAATATGAAGAAAAAGCATTTGATTTAGAATGGAAATATAAAAGCAAAATTAAAAGTTTAGAAAAAGAGAATAGTCATTTGAATAAGATAATAGATAAATTTTATGAAGTGATAGAAAAATTTATAAAATGGATTTGCAAAAAATTTGATATGGGAGCAGAAGATAATTTAATTAGAGATTTTGAAAGAGAAACTAGAATTTGTTTAGATGTAGAGGAACAAATTAAAAATGAAGAAAAAGAAGAGGAATTAGAAATGTAATAAAATATATTGAAAAATAATATTATATATGCAATAATAAAATTGAAAAAATATAGATTAGGAAGAGGAAAAGATGAACACAAAAGAAATATATGAAAAACTAAAAAGTGGAAAGGCATCATATGATGAATTACTAAATTGGTGCAATGAAAATAAAGAAAGAATGAATTTGAACGATGCATATGAAAACAGTTTATACAATGCTTTGGTAAATCATTCAATGAATACTAGGATAGGTAAACTTAATAAAGATGAGGCATCTATATATATTCACTTTTTTGCAAGAAAAACTGCAAAAGATTTAGGAATGGATGAAAAAGTAATTATAGAAGTGCTAAATGAAGAAGAATATAAAGGAAAAGATAAAGATGCTTCAGAGGGAATTTGTATTCCAAATGATGATGGAACATATAATGTTGCGTACAATATAGATAAGCTAGAAAAGAAATTAACAAGTAATAACAAATATGAATTTATTTTCGGATTACAAACTATATTTCATGAAATGAGACATGTAACACAAAATGTGGCCATGTCAATGGATTCTGATAGATTATATAATAGAACTTTATATGTAATGGCATTAGAAACAATTACAAGAAAGATAAGTCCAGAATTTTATAAAGAGAATTATGCTCACCTATTAAAAGAAAATGATGCTAATAAAAATGGTTTACAATTAGCATTACAAACAATTAAAGAGAGAAATCCAAAATTATATGAATTATATAATCAAGAAAAAATGAATAAGCTAATGAGTAAATATGATGAGATGTTCTATGAATCGGATATCGAAGTTAACGGAATGAAAGGAAGTGCTATAAAATCATTAGATTCATGGGCTGAAATATATATAGAAGATCATCCCAAAATATTAAATCAATACCCAATTTTAAAAGTTGCATATGATGAAAGAGGAAGAAAAAAAGATATTTTTCAAATGTTGTCAGAAAGAGAAGATATTATTCAAAGACGACCTAAAGATAGAATAGATGAATTATATAAAACTGTGCTGAATCAGAAATTTTTTGATCGAGAAGAAGGTGTTACTACAGAGGGAGAATTAGTAGCATTAGATAAATGGATAGAGGAAACAGGAACAGAAGATGAATTTGTGTATGATTTAGTTAGGTTTAGGTTAGATAGAAGTGAATTAACAGAGGAAGAAAAGGAGAGTTTTATTAGTGAACAAAAATTGAAAGCTAGTAGAGTTAGAAAGTCAAGAGATGATGAACAACAAGAAAAACAAGCAGAAAAAGAAAAAAGTATAAAAGATGAAGTTGGAGATGAATTTAAAGAAGAGGAAAATAATGGTGAAGAAGAAAAAAAATGGATTAATAGAATGCAATTATGTTATAGCAAATCTACTCAAATAGAAAATTACACTAGAAAGCAAGCAGACATTATAAAGGCAATTTCCGAGCAATTAAGAGAAAAAGACCAAAAAGAAATTGATGAATATATGGGAAAAGAATAGGAGGATATACATTGAAACAAGAGTATAGAGA
>CAWVDV010000156.1:0-3299 GCA_963928115.1 Bacillota bacterium
TTTGATATGTGTAATATATTTTATCACTATCTCTTAAGAGATATGAATTTCCGTCTCTTATGATGAATTTTGATTCTTCTCCATCATATATTGTATCTGTATATGCAGTATTGTCATTCTTCGCATAAATCTCTTTGTTATTATCATCAAGTGTTGTTGTAAAGCTAAATGATTGTTCTTTGCTTAGATCATCATATAATCTAGCTATTTTTGATGAATTAGCTGCAATTGTTGTTCCTTCTTCTCCATTATTATTTCTATTAACAAAGAAAATTATAAGTCCAACAATTAATGCAATTACTATTATTGATACAACAGAAATTATAATCACTTTTTTTCTTTTATCCATAATAATGTTGTTCCTTTCTCATTTAGTCGTTTATTACATACATAGAAGGGATTAAAATTATTTTTCTAATCCCCTCTTTTCAAGGTCCGTCCCTAAATCCCTGATTTTAGGGATTTTTAGGACCGTCCCCTAATCCCTATAGTATATTTTTAAGCACAATTGTCTTCAATCTTGACATTTCTGCAAGTGTAGTTGCTACACCTTCATTTCCAATTCCAGAATGTTTCCAGCCTCCAAATGGCATTTCAAATGAACGATAGAAACTTGCTCCATTTACTACTGCTCCTCCACATTCTAGTCTGTCTGCTATTTTCATTGCTCTTGAGTAGTCTTTTGATATTACACATCCACATAGACCATATGATGATTGGTTTGCAATTTCAATTGCTTCTTCTACATCATCAAATCCAATAACAGATATTACTGGTCCAAATATTTCCATGTCTTTTGCAACTTCCATGTCTTTTGTTACATTGTCAAGTATTGTTGGATAATAGTATGCATCTTCTCTTTTTCCTCCACATACAATTGTTGCACCTTCTGAAACCATTTGATTTACTTGTTCTTCTATTCTTTTTGCAGCATTTATATTAATCATTGGTCCCATATCAGTATCTTCTTGCATTGGGTCTCCAACTTTTAAGTTTGCTATTACTTCTTTCATTCTATCTATGAATTCTTGTTTTCTTGAATTATGAATTAAGAAACGTTTACTTGCGCAACATACTTGTCCACCATTATATAATCTTCCCCAGATTGTTTCTTTTACTGCTAAGTCCATATCTCCATCTTCTAAGAAGATAAATGCGTCATTTCCACCAAGTTCTAGCATTACATGTGTTAAGTTTTTAGATGCTGTTCCCATTGTTTGGATTCCAGCTGCTGTTCCACCTGTTAATGATACTAAGTGAACTCCTGGATGTCTTGCTAATGCTTGACCTGCTGTTGGTCCATCTCCTGTTAATATTTGAATACATCCTGCTGGTACTCCTGCTTCAATCATTAATTTTACATATTCAATTAATGTTAATGGATTATAGTTTGATGGTTTTACTATTATACTATTTCCCATCATTAATGCTGGTGGTACTTTTTGGCAAAATAAGTCACTTGGGAAGTTGAATGGGATTATTGCTGCAATTACTCCTATTGGGTATCTTTTTGTTATTTGCATTGTTTTTTCTTGTCCAGCTTCACTACCTGCTGGTATACTTTCTCCATAGAAGTGTTTTGCTTTTTCAACAAATCCTCTTACACCAATTCTAACATTTGCAATTTCTCCTCTTGCTTCTTTGATTGGTTTTCCTGTTTCATTTGATAACAATGTTGCTAGTCTTTCTTTATTTTCTTCTACTAAGTCAACAAATTTATATAATATATCTGCTCTATCATAAATTGATACTTTTTCCCATTTCTTTTGTTCTACCATTGCAACTTTTACTGCTGTATCTACATCTTCTTCAGTTACATTTGGAACTGTATCAATTAATTCTTGAGTTGCTGGATTAACAACTTCTATTGTAGCTCCATTAGATGCTTCTTTCCATTCATATCCTATTAAATTTTTCACTGATGCTCCCTCCTTTTTATAATTAAGATCTCTTCATTTACCGAATGCTGTAAATGATAGCATTAAACCTCCTGTTGTGTTTGAACCGTGGTCATATACACCATATTCACCAAATGTGAATACTGCAATAAATGGAACTCCTTTTGCTTCTTTTTTCAATTGTTTTGCAACTTCATCAATTCTATCTCCAATTCCAAGTCTTCTTCCACCGCAGTGAACTAATAGATATGCTCCTGCATCTGTTGGTAATTCTTTATTTACTTCTTTCATTGTTTTTCCTGTTGAATTGATAAGCTCATCAACACTTGCTTCCATTTGAATTATTGCTGTATTTTCTGCAAGGTTTGCTCCTATATTCATTGATTTGTCTTTGTTTCCATACATTGGATGACGAATTGCAACTAAATCTCCTAATCTATCTTTTACTCCTAATGGTTTTGTTATTGTTGTTACTAATAGATTATCAGCATCTAAATCTTTTAATTTAGCTCCTGTCCATTCTGCATATTTTTTAATTGCAGGTACTCCATCAATTTCAACTAATGTTCTTTTGTCTTTTACTTTTGTAATTACTCCTGAATTTGTTGTTTCATTGTATTCTCCTGTGAATACATTTGCCATTGGTTTATCTGTGTAGAAAAATGCTACTGCAACTCCATCATTGAATACTGAATCATTTGTATAAATGCTCCATTTTCCTTCAACAGTATTGTCAGCTGCGCTTCCACCAAAGATTGGAACTCTACCAATTACGTCTTCAATTCCTTTTACATAGTCTTCTTCTTCTCCTGGTGATGCAACCATATAGAAATATGCTGGTGGTACATCTTTACCTGCATTTTTCATTGCTTCTTTAGCAACTTTTCTTCCTGTTTCTCTTGCTGATTTTTGTTTTGCTGAACCTGCTACCCCAACTTCTAGTTCTGGGTCTCCTAGAGCTAAAATTCCTGTGAATCCTTTTTCTCCTGAAATAAATCCGTCTGGTGTTATTATTCCTGCACTAGATGTGCATCCTACGATTGGTGCTGTTCCTAATTCTGATTTTGCACCTTCTAAAACTTTTTTTACATCACTATCTACTGATGTGTATAAAAATGCTACTTTTGTTTGAACCAAATCTACTACTGCTTTTTCTGCAGTTTCCTTTCCTTGTGTATAACTGTCTTCATTTGTACTCCATGCAACATTTGATTTTAACATTTTACGTTCCTCCTTCGTAATTTTATTCTACTCAAATTATAACATAATAACCTTTTTTTACAATTAAAATAACAGAAAAGTAATATAAATGTAATATATTTGTAAAAAAATAGCATGGATAAAATTTTATTTACCCATACTTTCTGTTGTAAATTTATTAAAATATTTATACAATCATAG
>CAWVDV010000157.1:0-8089 GCA_963928115.1 Bacillota bacterium
CAAGAAGAAAAAATATATAAACAAAGAGAAAAAGTAGAAGAAAACTTCAAAGATTCAGAATTAACAGGAAAATATCTAACAAGAAAAATAGATGATAACACATTCATAAACTTTGCAGACTTAATTCTAAATAACCTAGAAAATGCAGAATACAACATAGAAAAGATAAGAACAAGTCTAGCAATAATGAAAGATGGGCAAGCAGTTTTCACTAATCTTGAAAAATGCTATATCTATAGATACATATTTGCAAAAGGAACAGCATCAGAACAAAAAGAAAAAATAGAATTAAAGCCAGAATTAATTGAAAAAATACCAGAACAAGATATTGAAAAAATGGTATGCAAAATGCTAGAGGATAAAAAAGAAACAAGTCCATACAAAGACAATACCTTAAGACAAGATAAGTTCTTATGGATTGCAAGAGAATACAAAAAGCAAGGAATAAAATATGTAGAAATAGCAGATACAGACCTTTCAAAAAATAGTGAAAGAGCAATAAAATTACTACAAGAAGTACATTCAATATTTCCACAAATAGAAAAAGAAACAGGAGTGAAAATAAGATTCCTATTTGCAATAAGAAGGATACCTCTAACAATAATAAAAGACCAAAAAACAAGTAGTACATATTTAAAAGAAAATATCAACCTATTAAAAGCAGTGGCAAAAAGCCCATATGTTGTAGGAAGCGACTTCATAGGGGAAGAAATAAACGATATTTCAGATTTAAAACCAGTAATTAGAGAAATTGTAAAATATGTTGAAAATGAAGATAACAACTTTACAATGAGAATACATGCAGGAGAAAATGACAGCCTAAGAGACAATGTTAGAAAATCAATTTTATGTGTTAAAGAAGCAGTAGAAGAAGGACACAAAATCCCACAAGTTAGAATTGGACATGGATTATACACTGAAAATCTAAACAGCGAAGCTGGAAAAGAATTAATGGAATTAATCAGAGAAAATGGAGTAATAATTGAATTTCAATTAACTTCAAACATCAGATTAAACAACTTAAGTGACTTATCAAATCATCCAATAAAAAAATTCCTAAAAAACGGAATAAAATGTGTTCAAGGAACAGATGGATGTGGAATGTATGGGACAGACACCTTTGATGAGCAATTAGCATTACACAATTTGTTAGATTTAACAGACAAAGACTTTGAAAAAATGAGAGAAGTTGAAGATGAAGTAATTCAAAAAAGTGAAAAATATTTTGAAGAAAAAAGCAAGAAATTCAAAGAATTTTTAGGTAATAGAACAATAGAAGAAGCAGTGTTAGAATTAGAAGAAAAGAATACAAAGGAAACAGAAGACCAAGAAGAGTTAAGGATAAATAGCAATTTAGAGACAGAAAAAGAATTAAAACAAAAAATTAAAAACTTGCCAACAGACAAAGTTCCTGTAATAATTGCAGGAGGAAGTTTCAATACTAAAGGTAGAGAAACAATACCAACAAAAGAAGGAATAAAAATTCTAAGAGAATTAATAGAAAATGTAGACAATAATAACATATATTTTGTAGTAGGACACAAAATGCAGGGTTATGAAAAAGCAATTGTTGACATTTCAAAAGAATTAAACAAAAAAGTTGAAATAGATGCAATTGTACCAAAAATGGTAACAGAAAAGGTAAAAAATAGACTACTAGATGAAAATGTAGATGGAATATGTATATCACCAGAAACAGAAGAGTTAGGAATATATAAAAGTTTTAACTATGAAATATTTGAAAGAAGAAAATCAGTAGTTATAGCCTTTGACGGAAATTCACCAGTATCAAACTTAGTGCAAGAAGCCAAAAACGGAAAAGGAAAATCAAAAATATATGTTAATCAAGAAAATCATTTATTAAAAGAAAAAGCAGATTCATTAGAAGGATATGTAATACCTTTTGAAATGAAGGATAATATAGTAAAGAAAATTTTGGAAGATAACCCAGAATTAAAAGAGGGATTTAAGGGACGGAGCTTAAAATCCTTCTTTTTTTAGCAAAAAATTCCAATAAAAAAATAAATAAAAAACAAAAATATCCACATAATAAAAATATAAAAAAATAAAAAAGGAGGAAAAAAATGAAAAAAATACTAAGCATAATAATGATAATTGCAATATTATCAACATGCATATTTGTAGGAAAAGTAGAAGCAGCAACACCGTTAAATTCAGTGACTTTAGATACAACTAAAGAAACAGTACATCCAGGTGAAACAGTAACACTAACCATCAACTTTGGGACAGATTTAGGTGCATATACATTTGATATTGCATATGACAATAACCTATTAGAATATGTAAGTGCAGAAGGAGGAACACCAAGTGACAATGGAACAAGAGTAAGAGTAACATTTTATGATTCAACTGGAGGAACAGCGCCTAGAACAAATATGAGCATTACATTTAAAGCAAAAGAAGGAATAATAACATCAAATCCAACAGATTTATCAGTTACAGCTGAAGGTTTAGCAAATGCAGATGCATCAGTACAATATGATGATATAGGTGTGCCAATTGTAAAAAACATAGTAGTAGAGCCTATATACCAAGATTATGACATTGAATTGACATATACAGGAGATGTAATTGAAAATGTTGAAAAAGAAATGACATTAAAAATATCATCAGCTTTAGGAAAAAACTATGAACATGCAAGAATAATAGCAGAAGCAACAACACCAAGCGGTGGACAAGTAACATTAAAAGGAACTGATGAACAACAATTAGAACATGACATCATTCAAAGTGGATGGGGAGACGCATCTGGATATGAAATAGGTGGACAAAACGTAGAAAAAGTTTTATCACTTAGAGGATTATTTACAAAAGCAGGAGCATATACAATCAAAATAATATTAATAGATAGAGATTCATCAGATGCTGAAATTGTAAGCAAAACCTTTAGTATAACAGCTTTAGCTGAACAAACAGGTGGAAATGACAATACAAATAATGGAAATACAGCAGGAGAGATAACAGGAAATACGACTGAAGAAGGAAATCTACCAATGGAAGAAGAAAATACAGTACAAAACGAACAAGCAGAAAATTTACCACAAACTTTGCCTAAAACAGGTAGAAACATCTTCATTCCAATTGTTGTAGTAATAATTGCAGCAACAAGCATTATTGCAGTAATGAAAAGAAAAAAAGGATAATAAAAAATGAATAACAAGAACAGAAGAAAATTAAAATATTTATTATTGATTTTAATTTTAGGAACTTTATTTTTTATATTATTCAATATACAAACTGAAGAAAATAGCAAAAGCGGAACAACTATAGAAAAAGTCAATTCAAAATCATACCAAAATTACCAAAGTGAAAATTTAGAAACACAACAATCCACAGAAAACGAACAAAATGTGGAAAAAGAGTATATAGAAACTGAATTTAAAGGATACAAAGTATGTGCAAAATTAAATATTCCAACAATAAATTTAGAAACATATGTATTAGAAGAATGCAGTAAACAAGCATTGCTAACATCAGTAACAAAATTTTATGGCGGAGAGCCAAACAAAGTAGGAAATTTTTGTATAGCAGGACACAATTATGGCACTTCTAATATGTTTCAAAACATAAAAAAATTAAAAATAAATGATGAAATCTATTTAATAGATACAAATGGCAACAAAGAAAAATATTCAATATATGATATTTATACAGTATTACCAAATGAAACAGGATGTCTTTCCCAAAAAACAGATGGTAATACTGAACTAACTTTGATAACTTGTACACCTGATTCTGAAAGAAGAATTATAGTTAAAGCAATTAAGGAGTAAGAATATAAGAAAAATTTTTCCAACAGAGTTATGCACTAAGAGAGGAATGGTACAAAAATGGAAAATCTAAAAAAAATCATAAACGTAAATTTAATAAAAACAAAACAAAATGTCGCAAGAGAAACGTCCCCAATGCGACATTTCTTAATTATTATAGTATCTTTAATATTTATAACTTGTATAAATACCGATTCAACTGCGGCATACACTTCAAATGGAATAGAAAATTTCCCTGATAGTTATAAACCATATTTAGAGGTCTTAAAAAGTAAGCATCCAGACTGGAATTTTACAGCACTATATACAGAACTAGACTGGAACTACGTTATAGATAATGAAAATATATTTGGAAAAAATCTAGTTCCAAAATCCTATACAGATGAATGGAAAAACACAAATCCAGGAGAATACAATGTTGAAGTAGATAGTCGGCTGGGTTGATAGTTCAAGAAAAGCAGTAGAATATGCAATAGATCCAAGAAACTTTTTAAATGAAGTAAGAATATTTCAGTTTGAAGGGTTATCTTATGTTGAAAATAGTAACCAATTAAACACAATAGAGAAAATACTTTATGGAACAGAGTTCTATAATACAAAAGTAAGCTATATAAATACACAAGGACAAACTATAAACATGACAGAAAAATATGCAGACTTGATATTAAGAGCAGCTCAAACATCAAAAGTAAGTTCATATCATTTAGCATCAAGAATAAAACAAGAAGTAGGACCATTTTTGTCACATTCATCAATAAGTGGAAAAGTTCCAGGATATGAAGCTTTATACAATTTCTATAACATAGGAGCAACAAGCTCTTCAGAACCGATGGGAGCAATAATAAATGGATTAAAATATGCAAGAGATGGAAATGGAGCAAACGCGCAAACACAAACAAAATATCTAATTCCATGGAACACAAAAGAAAGAGCAATAACAGGAGGCGGAATATTTATTGGTTCTAGTTATATAAATATAGGACAAGATACAATTTATCTGCAAAAATTTCATGTAGTAGATAACAGAGGAGGAGAACTATTTTGGCATCAATATATGACAAACGTATTAGCACCATATAGTGAATCAAATATCATTTACAAAGGATATGTAAATAGCAATTTATTAGATACAGATATGACATTTGTTATCCCAATATATAATAATATGCCTGAGCTTCCATGCAAAAGACCAAGCATTTTAGATAAAGACTATATACAAGACAACACAAAAGTATATGCAGATGTTACGAATACTTTAAATATCAGAAGCGGACCATCAACAACATATGAAACAATAACAACTGTCACAAGTAAAGATATAATGACAAGAATAGAAAAAGGAGTGCAAAATGGCGAACTTTGGGACAGAGTAATATTAGAAAATGGAATAGTAGGATATGCATTCCAAAGCTATTTAAAAGAGTTACCTGCAGTTCAAATTAGTCAAATAAACTTGTCATTAGATAAAAATACAATAAATAAAAATGAAACAGCAAAACTAAAAATAGAAATTTTACCAGAAGAAGCAAAAGAGCAGAAAATCACATTTTCATCTAGCAATCCGAATATAATAAGTGTAGACCAAAGTGGAAATATATTTGGAGTTAGTTCAGGTGAAGCGACCATAACAGCAATAGCAGAAAACGGTGTAAAAGGTTCAATTACCTTAAAGGTATATTCAAAAGTTGAAGAAATAAAATTAGATATAGAAAATTTAACCTTGCAAGAAGGAGAAAATTACAATTTAAAAGCAACAATATATCCAGAAGATGCAACTAACAAAAATATAATATTTAATTCTGAAAATAATGACATAGCAACAGTTGACCAAAGCGGAAAAATAACAGCAATAAAAGAAGGAATAACAAAAATAACAGTTACAAGTCAAGATAGCCAAAATACACGAGATAATCTAAATTCGCAAGATAATCAAAATAATCCTATACAAAAAAATGTAGAAGTAAAAGTTATAAAAAAATTAACAGAAGACGAATTAAAATTTGATGAATCACTTACAATACAAGGAAATATAATAAGTGGATTTGAACACAATAATATGACAGTAGAAAATATTAAAAAATATATAACAACAATATATGAAATACAAATAGAAAACAATAAAGGAGAAAAAATAGAAAATAACCAATTAGTCGGAACAGGTTCAAAAATAAAAATAATAAAAACCACACAAACAAATAATACAACAGAAACATTAGCAGAATATACAGTTGTTCTATATGGAGATGTGAATGGAGATGGAAAAATAAATAGTGTAGATTTATTAGTATTACAAAGGCATATTTTAGAAATACAAACAATAGATGAAATATTCCAAAAGGCAGGAAATATAAACAAAAACGGAAGAAAACCAACATCAGTAGACCTTTTGTTAATCCAAAGACATATACTAGGGCTACAAATAATAAATCAGAAAGATTAGAGAACAGGGATTAGGGGACGGTCCTAAAAATCTCTAAAAGCAGGGATTTAGGGACGGACCTTAAAGTTTTAATTGGCTAACAATATTAGAAAAAATGAAGTTAAAAAGTGGAGTCCCTTTACTAACCAAAAATGGTTACTTCGAACCTGTCCCAAAAGTGACCAAAATGACCAAACTGAAGAAGGCAGAGATTTGAGAAAGGAATAAAAACATGAGAAAAGTAATTAGTATTATTTTAATAATAGCAATCTCATTAAATGTATTAATAAGTAATAGTAATATAAGTTTAGCAGCAGAAAATTTAACAATAAAAACAGATAATGAAACAGTACAAAAAGACGAAAATTTTAAAATATATATAAATATAAGTAATATACAAGTCGCATCATATACATTAAATTTGTATTTTGATAATGATAAACTAGAATATATATCGGGACCTGAAAATACAAATGTAGTTAATAATAGAATAATTAATGTATGGTATGACCAAACAGGTGGAGAGAATACAAGGCAGAATCAAGATATTGCAGTATTTGAATTTAAAGCAAAAGAAACAGGAGTTGCAAATTTTAACTTGATAGGGGAGTTTTATGATAGTAATGGTAACAGGATAAGCACAAGTAATACAAATGAAAATCCGGCAAATATTAGTAATTCGAGTTTACAAATAAATATCGTAGAACAGCAGGAAAATATTATTGAACTAAATACAAGTACTGGAGAAGATAATAATTCTTTATTAAAAATAATGAGATTAGATAAAGAAGGGCTAATACCAGAATTTTCTCCGGACATAAGAGACTATTATTTTATTGCAGATTTAGATACAAATAATTTAGAAGTGACTGCAATCCCAGAAGCTACTAATGCAAATGTTCAAATAAGCGGAAATCAAGATTTAAAAAAAGGTTTAAATAAAATATTAATAGAAGTAACTTCAAAGGATAATACTAGCAAATCAGTTTATACGATAAATGTGACTAAAACAAGTGATAAAGAAGCGGCAAATAGCAATTTGGAAACTTTAGCAATAGAAAATGTAATGCTAGAACCAATATTTGATGTGAATATTTTAAATTATAAAGCAAGTGTTCCAAACAGTACTGAAAATTTGAATGTTTTTGCTGTGCCTGAAAATATTAATGGAAAGGTTGAAATAACAGGAAAAGATAATTTGATAGAAGGAGATAATTTAGTAAAAGTTAGAGTAACAGCACCTAATGGATATAGTTATAAAGATTATATTGTAAATGTTCATAGAAGGACACAAGAAGAAGATAAGATTTTTGAAGAAGAACAAAATACAAATAGTGAAAAACTAAACGATATAATTAATGAAAAAGGTCTAGAATTTTTAAGTAATGAACAAGAGATAGCAAATGAAGAAGAAAACAAAAATAATCAAACTAATAATTATAGAACAATT
Organism: Bacillota bacterium; assembly: GCA_963928115.1. Taxonomy (GTDB): domain Bacteria; phylum Bacillota; class Clostridia; order TANB77; family CAG-508; genus CAG-269. The sequence continues at coordinate 7,661 of CAWVDV010000157.1, forward strand.
TTTATTGTGCTTGGCTTAATTGTGGTTGTTGGGGTTGGAGTATTTATGATAAAAAAGAAAAAAAGAAATAATTTAAGTAAAAAATAGTATAGGTAATTAATCTACCTATGCTATTTAAAATTGACAAAAACTTATAAAAATTTTGTCATAACTATATACTTTTTAGAAAATTGTGGTATAATCAATTTATAAAATTTACCTAGGAGGAACAATTCTAATATGACCAAAACGGAAAAAAATGAAATAATAATTATTGTTTTATATTTTTTATCTTTCCTTATATTTGATTTAGTAAGTGTAGGCATTATGTTTGATGGAAATTTAAGTAAAATGATAGGAGGCAATTATAATTTTTTTGAGTTACTTGCCTCATTTGCTAATGCTGGAGTTTATCATTTCATATTTGTATCTTTTATAGCTATATGTATT
>CAWVDV010000158.1:0-5702 GCA_963928115.1 Bacillota bacterium
AAAAACAAATACCATTTGAAGAATATGAAGGTGTACATTCATTTGCAACTTTATTAGAAGCAATTAACAAAATAGAAGGAATTGAAAGAATTAGATTTGTTTCACCACATCCAAAGGATTTTACTGATGATGTAATTGATGCAATTAGCAAATGTGATAAAGTTTGTAAATTAGTACATTTACCATTACAATCTGGAAATACAAAAGTATTGAAAGAAATGAATAGAAAATACACTAAGGAACAGTATCTAAATTTAGTTGATAAAATGAAAGCTAAAATACCAAATTTAACTTTGTCAACTGATATTATAGTTGGTTTTCCAGGAGAGACAGATGAAGAATTTGAGGATACACTTGATGTTGTAAGAAAAGTCAAATTTGAACAAGTATATATGTTTATATATTCAAGAAGAGTCGGAACACCAGGAGATAGAATGGAAAATCAAGTACCAGAAGAGATAAAGCATAAAAGATTTGATAAATTGAAGGAATTAGTTGAAAGCCAAATTGAGGAAAATAATCAAAAATACGTTGGAACAACACAAAAAGTTTTAGTTGAAGGAGAAAGTAAAAACAATCAAGAATTATTAACTGGAAGAACTGATAGTAACAAAGTTGTAATTTTTGAAGGTGATAAAAACCTTATTGGCGAAATGGCTGACTTGAAAATTGTTTCAGAACATATGTGGTATTTAAAAGGTGAAGTAGTTAAAAAATAATTTATGAAAGGAACAAATGAAATTATGAGTACGAATGAAGTTAAAGAAGAAAATGTAAAAACAATTGTAAAATTAGGAATAGATGTAAAAGATATAGCAGATATATATTTAAAAGTAGCAACAAAAGGGCATGACATATCAAAACAAAAATTTATTGAACAACTAACAGAAATATTTAAATTTTTTCAATCAAGAAATAAGGGATTAGAAGAAACACAAGAAGTAATATATAAAGATGACGTACTTAATATGATTATGAAAAACAGAAATATGATTAATCTTAATGTAAATAAAAAAATTAAAGCAATATGTGAAAAGCTAGATTCATATTATTTTATGACACAAGAGGAAACAAATAAGTTAATTAAAGCTAATCCAAAAATATTTAATATAAACATGCTTGATTTAGAAATATATTCAACAGTGCTATCAGATTATGCAGTTGAAGTTGATAATAGTATTGTTAATTTATTTGAATATATACTAAAAAAACAAAGTGAGTTATTAAGTCAAAATGTAAATATTATATATTCGAGATTAAAATATTTAGAAGAATGCAAAGGTACAAAGAAATTAAGTTTGGAAGATGTTTCAAATTTAGGAAATGTAAAGTTTATGGTAGATAAAAAAGAAGTGCAAGATGAAATTTTGAAAAAATATGATAATTTACCAGAATATAATGGGGAGAGTTTAGTGGAATTTAAAGAAAAACTTAGAAACATTGAAAATTAAAAGTGGCGTCCCCTTTATGACCAAAAATGGTCAGTCCGAACCTGTCCCCAAACTGACCAAAGAAAGGAATGAAGAAATTAATGGCAGAAAAAAATGAATTTTCACCTATGATGCAAAGATATCTTGAAACAAAAGAACAATATAAAGATTGCATATTATTCTACCGTTTAGGTGACTTTTATGAAATGTTTTTTGATGATGCGATACTTGCTGCAAGAGAGTTAGAAATAACTTTAACAGGAAAAGATTGTGGACAAGAAGAAAGAGCTCCAATGGCAGGAGTTCCACATCATGCAGCAGAAATGTATATTGCAAAACTAGTTGCTAAAGGATATAAAGTTGCAATTTGTGAACAGTTAGAAGATCCTAAAAAGACAAAAGGTATTGTAAAAAGAGGAGTTATTAGAGTTGTAACTCCAGGAACTATTGTAGAAAGTAATATGCTTGAAGAAAGAAAAAATAATTATATAATGTCTATTTTTAAATCTGGTATTTATTATGGAATTAGTGTATGTGATATATCAACAGGAGAATTTTATTCAGCTGAAATTAAAGATAACTATAATTTCCCAATGTTATTAGATGAGATTGCAAGATATACTCCATCAGAGTTAGTAATTAATTCAATGATGGGAGATTGTACTGATGAGATAAACAAAATAAAAGAAAGATTTGAGAACATATATATTACGCATTTTAATGATGAATTTTTCAAATATACTATTGATACACTATCACTTAGATTTAATATCCTAGATAACAAAAATAACAAAGTAGAAGATTTAGAACAATATACCTTAGCAGTTCCTTCTATAAATGCTTTAATAGAGTATATAGAGCAAACCCAAAAAACTAGTTTAGACCATATTAATAAAATCAAGATATATAAATTGTCAAGATATATGGCATTAGATATAAATGCAAGAAGAAATCTTGAAATTACTGAAAAGATGAGGGATAAATCTAAAAAAGGTACACTTTTATGGGTTTTAGATAAAACTGCAACTTCAATGGGAGGAAGAATGCTTAGAAGATGGCTAAATGACCCATTAATTGATGTTGCAGAGATAAATAGAAGGTTAAATGCAGTAAAAGAATTAAAAGATGATATTATATTAAGAGGAGATATAATAGATAATTTAAAAAAGGTTTATGATATTGAAAGATTATCTGGAAAAATGGCTTATGGAAATGCTAATGCAAGAGATATGATTACATTGAAAAATTCGCTATACAAATTACCAGAAGTAAAACAAGTACTAAGTAAATGTAAATCTGAAATGTTAAAAGATTTATATGAAAATTTAGATGAGTTACAAGATATGTATCAATTAATAGATAAGGCTATTGTTGAAGAGCCGCCTATGAGTATTACGGATGGTGGAATTATAAAGCTTGGATATGATGAAGAAATTGATAAGTTGAAAACTGCACAAACTGAAGGAAAGAATTGGTTAATTCAACTAGAAGCGGATGAAAGAGAAAAAACAGGAATAAAAAATCTTAAAGTTGGATTTAATAAAGTATTTGGATATTTTATTGAAGTAACAAAATCAAACTTAAGTCAAGTGCCAGAAAGATATATTCGTAAACAAACATTAACAAATGCTGAAAGATATATTACAGAAGAATTAAAGAATTTGGAAAATCAAATTTTAGGAGCAGAAGAAAAAGTTACAAGCTTAGAATACGAAGCATTTACGAAGATTAGAGAAGAAATAGCAAAAAATATTAGAAGGTTACAAAAGACAAGTGAAGTAGTTGCAACCTTAGATGTTCTAGCATCTTTTGCACAAGTTGCAGAAGATATGAATTATTGTATGCCTGAAGTTAATTCATATGGCACAATAGATATAAAAGAAGGAAGACATCCAGTAATCGAAAAAATATTAGGAGCAGGTGGATTTGTTGAAAATGATACATATCTTGATGAAGGAGACAATAGATTAGCAGTAATAACTGGACCTAATATGGCGGGAAAATCAACATATATGAGACAAGTAGCATTAATTACATTAATGGCACAAGTAGGAAGTTTTGTACCAGCAACATCAGCAAAAATTGGAGTAGTTGATAAAATCTTTACAAGAGTTGGAGCATCAGATGATTTGAGTATGGGACAAAGTACATTTATGGTTGAGATGATGGAAGTTGCAACAATACTTAAAGAAGCAACTAAAAATAGTTTAGTAATATTAGATGAAATAGGAAGAGGAACTTCTACATATGATGGACTTTCAATTGCCTGGGCTGTTGCAGAATATATAGCGGATAAAGAAAAATGTGGAGCTAAAACATTATTTGCAACACACTATCATGAATTAACTGAACTAGAAGAAAAGCTGGATGGTGTTAAAAACTATTCTATTGCAGTAAAAGAAAAAGGAGAAGATATAATCTTTTTAAGAAAGATTGTAAGAGGAGGAACAGATGAAAGTTATGGAATACATGTTGCAAGATTAGCAGGTGTTCCAAAAGCTGTTACACAAAAGGCTAATGAGATATTACGTTCATTAGAAAGAAAAAATATTTTAACAGGAAAGAAACAAGAAAAGCAAGATAAAAAGCAAGTTGAAGGACAGTTTGATTTATATAACTACAAATTAGCAGAGATTGCCCATGAGGTTGATAAAATTAATTTGAATGAATTAACACCAATTGATGCTTTGAATACACTAGTGAAAATTAAAGAAAAGTTACGTTAAATATTAAATAAAAGAAGGGAAGTCTTAGAAATGGGGAAAGAAAGTTCAAAAAATTTTAGAGATAGGATTAGAAAAAGTGCAGAAGTTCATTTAGAAGGAAAAGATGGTACAAGAAAAAGAAGTGAAAGTGAAATTTTAGCTATGTATTATAGTGAACAGGATATAGAAAGAGGAGAAAAGAGAATAGAAAAAAGAATAGCAAAAAATAGAAAAAAACACGAAAAACAAGGTAAAAAATATCCTGAAGCAGAGACATCTCAAAGAAATTATGTTTATGTTAGAGTTATTCCAGAAATTAATAGAATGAATTATCTTGGGATAACAGAGGAGGATTATAATAACCCTAATTTTTTAGGATATAAAGCAAAAATGATGATTTCGGCAATAAAGTCACCAGATGGACCTCGTCAAATACAAGTGGAGCATCACGGGGATTATACGGATGCGGAGAAGAAAATATTAAATCAAATTAAGAGAGGAAAAGAAAATTTAAAAGGAATGCAAGAAACTTTTAGAGATGAAGATTCTGAAAGATAAATATTAGTATATAGATTATCAAAAAATAAACTCTTTTCATAAAATATACAAAATGAAAGGAGTTTTTTATATATGGATTATGAATTAATGATGAATGGAAATGTAAAAATAGGTCAAAAAGCACCTGATTTTCATGCAATAACAACATTTGGAGAAATCAAATTAGATGATTACAAAGGTAAATGGCTTGTATTATTTTCTCATCCAGGAGACTTCACTCCAGTATGCACAACAGAAATGATAGCCTTCACAAGAGCACATACATATTTTAAGCAATTAAACACAGAGTTATTAGGATTAAGTGTAGATAGTAATCCATCACATTTAGCTTGGGTGTATGACATTTATTGTAGAACTGGAATAAAAGTATCATTTCCAATAATTGCTGATAGAAATGGAGAAATAGCAAGAAAATATGGTATGATTTCAAATGATATTAGTAACACAGAAACAGTTAGAAATGTATTTATTATTGACGATAAAGGAATAATAAGAACAATACTTGTTTACCCTATGAATGTAGGACGTTTTATACCAGAAATAATAAGAATTGTTCAAGCATTACAAATGGCAGATTGCATGAATTCTTCAACTGCAGCAAATTGGATGCCTAATCAACCTGTTATTCAATCAATTCCAAAAACCATTGAACAGCTAGAAGAAAGAAATAATCAAATAGAAGAAAACAGAAATGGTATAAGCTGGTATTTAAGCTTTAAAGAGCCAGATAAAATTTGAATAATTTAATAAAAAATTCACATACTAACATTATTAGAAAATTTATTTGTATGTGGAGGTAACTTATGGAAGGAAATCAAAAAATACATTGTACAGTTGAAACATGTAAATACAATGAGAAAAATCAAAATTTATGCAAATTGCAAGCAATTCAAGTAGAGCCAACAAAAAATTGTGATACAAAACAAGCAGATGAATCAATGTGTTCAAGTTATATTTATGAAAAAGATAAACAATAAATTTAAGAAAAATGAGAAGATATAAATTTTCT
>CAWVDV010000159.1:0-2514 GCA_963928115.1 Bacillota bacterium
GGTTTTAAAAATGTCAAAAGTTTATGAAGAAGAAGAAAAAAGAATGTATCTAGATGCTTTTAATGTAAGTGGAAAAACTAAAACCGCATTTGCAAGAGAAAATAATATACCAGAAGCAACATTTAGAGCTTGGATAAAAGAAGATGAGTATTTAACATTTGGAGCTATACAATTAAATAATAATGCACAACCAATAAAATGCAAAAAACAATCTACAATATTTTCATGTGAGAATATAAGGATAGAATTAAAAGAAGGATTTGATAAGGATTTTCTAAAAAGAATTGTAGAGGTGTTAATTAATGATAAATGATTTGTTAAGAAGTGTATCAACAATATATATAGCATATGGAGTAACAGATTTTAGAAAGCAAATTCACTCATTGTGTGATATAGTACAAAGTAAATACAAATTAAATCCATATAAAAAGGAAGCATTCATATTTTGTAATAAAAAAAGAAATAGTATAAGAGTATTGTGTTATGATAAAAATGGATTCATATTATCCCAAAAAACATTGCTAGATACAGAGAAAATGAAATTCCAATGGCCAAGAAATAGTGAGGAATTACGACAAATAACAAAAGAGCAATTAAATTGGTTGTTATCTGGACTAAAAATATATCCAGATAAATACTTTAAAGAAATAGAAATAGACGAAGAAAAAATAGCAATTTAATAGTTGATAAAATGTTGAAAACTAGTAAAAAAAGCAAGTAAAAAGTGGATAAAAAAGTGAAAATAAAATGCTTGAAAGTATTGATATTTCAAGCGTTTTGTGATACAATCTTTTTAGAATTTAAAAGGAGAAAAAAGAGTAAATGTCATTAGAAGAAGCACTAAGAAAAATACAAATTTTAGAATTAGAAAACGAAAATCTAAAATTAGAAAATAATTCATTAAAAAGAATAATATTCGGTTCTAAAAGAGAACACACACCACAAGTCACAGAAGAGCAAATGGAAGAACAATGCTCTCTTTTCGACACGCCAGAAGAAATTGAAAATAATGTACAAGAACAAATAAATGAAAAAGTAGAAGAAATAACAGTATATAAAAAGAAGAAAAGTAAAACAAAGAAAGCAGGGATAAAGAGAACAGTATTAAAAGATATTGTAATAGAACGAAAAGAATATGTTATGGAAGAAAATGCAGTATGTCCAGAATGTGAAGGAAACTTAAAAAATGTGGGTAAAAAAGTAGTACGACAAGAAATAGAATATGAGCCAGCAAAATTAAAAATAAAAGAATATATAAAATATGTATATAAATGTGAAAGATGTGGAACAGAAGGAAGTGAAAAAGCAAGTAGTACATTTTTAGAAACAGAAGTACCAAAACCAATACTAACTCATTCATTTGCTTCTCCATCACTTGCAACAGAAGTAATATATCAAAAGTATTATCTAGGAGTACCTTTGTATAGACAAGAAAAAATGTGGGATGACAAAGGCTTAGTATTACCAAGAAATATGATGGCAAATTGGAATATAAAGATATCAGAGTACTACTTCAGCTACATATATAATTTAATGCATAAGAAGATTAAGGAAGAAAGTGAATTATTGCATAGTGATGAAACCACAATGCAATGTAATAAAGAAGAAGGTCGAAAAGCATCAAGTAATTCATATATGTGGGTGCTACGTTCAGGAGAATTGGAAAAAAGAAAAGGAATAATTTTTAAATATTCTTCAAGTAGAAGTGAAAAAACTGCCCAAGAATTTCTAAAAGGATATAAAGGAATTCTTGTAACAGATGGATATGCAGCATATAATAATATAGAAGATATAACACATGCAGAATGTTGGGCACATGCAAGAAGATATTTCTTAGAAAGTATACCATTAGATGACAATGGAAAGCCTAATACAAATGCATATGGATATATTGGAGTAACTTACTGCGATAAGTTATTTGAAATAGAAAGAGAAATAGAAAAGTTAGATATAGACGAAAAAGTAAAGAAACGTCAAGAAAAATCAAAGCCTGTTTTAGAAGAATTCTTTAAATGGGTTAATTCAATGATGTCTAAAAAGATAGTAATAAATAATAAGCTAAAGAAAGCATTGACATATGCATCAAATCAGAGAAAAGAACTAAGTGAATTTTTAAATGATGGTCGAATTCCATTAACAAATAGCTTAGCTGAAAGGTCAATAAGACCATTTGCAGTGCATAGAAAAAATTGGTTATTTGCAGATAGTGTAGAAGGAGCAAATGCAAATGCGGTAATGTATTCAATAATAGAATCTGCGAAAATAAATAATTTAAATATAGAGAAGTATATAAAATATTTATTAGAAGAATTACCACAATTAGAGAATATAAATGATGATAAAGTGATAGAAAAGTACTTACCATGGTCAAATGAACTACCACCAGAAATATTAAATTTTCAAGGTGCATATGAAGAACTTAAAGTTGAATAAAAAATGAACAACCTCAAATTCTAGTCCAATTATATAGGATTAGGTTTGAGGTTTCAATACGTCTTTTTGTTGACCGCTTAC
>CAWVDV010000160.1:0-3318 GCA_963928115.1 Bacillota bacterium
AGAAAAACAACAATTATTAGGTCAGATTACAATTTTAGTAGAAAAATTGCAAAAAGAAAAAAACGAAACATATTTGGAAGAAACTAGAATTACAGAACTTAATATTATAGATAAAAAGATGGAAGAAAATAATATAAAATCTAAGTTAAATAAAAAGCAAATACAAGAATTAAGTTCAAAAATTCAAAATGTAGAAGAAGAAGTAAATAGGCTAGATAAAGAATTTATGATGCTAGATAGCTTTGTTAAAGAAAATGAAATAGAAGAATTCAATGTAGACATAGAAAATCTTTTAGAAAATGAGATATTTACATATAAAAGAATCTTGGAGGAAAGAAAAAAGATTAATAAAGTTGTAAATAAATTAACTACAGATTTCTCAGAATATATAAATTATATTAAAGAACAAGTAGCTGAATTTTATATAAAACAGGATGTATTAGAAAAAATTGAAAATCTAAAAATTCCAACTAAGCTATCTGAAACCAAGATTATTGGTAATGGTATTACTACAATTATTGAAACATTAGAAGAAAAAATTAGGCATATAGAAGAAGCATTAAAACTTCTTGAAAGTTATCAAGAGAACTTCATCACTAAATGTTTTGAAAAAGCAGAAACTATAGTAAGAGATTTAGAAAAATTGCCAGGTTTATCTAGAATAAAAATAAATGGGAAAGATACAAATATTATTAAACTAGATTTATTTGAATATGAAAAAGAAGAAAAATTGAATAAAATGAAAGAATATATTTATGACCTAGTAAAAGAAATGGAAGAAAATCCTGATAAAATGAATAAAGAACAATTAAACGAAAGTTTATCTTCAAAAGCATTGGTATCACAAATTGTAAATATGGATAAGGCAAGTGTAAAATTATATAAAATTGAAGATATACCAGAAAACTCAACATACAAAAAATGGGAAGATGACTTAGGTTCAGATGGACAAGTTAATGCCATTTACTTTATGTTTGCTGTATGTATAATTTCATATATTAGTATGCTAACAAGAAAAGAAAACTCAAATAAATCTAAAAAAGTGATTATTGCAGATAATCCATTTGGAGCAACAAGCGCGGTTTTCTTATGGAATGTTATGTTTTCAATTTTAAAAGAGAATAATGTTCAACTAATTGCACCTGGACATAATATTAATAAAGAAATTGTATCTAAATTTGAAGTTAATTATGTCTTAAAACATGAATATTATAATGGAAATAAAAAGTCAGTAGTGGTGGACAAAGAACTTAGAACAGAAGATGATATTGATAACATGAATTTTGAAATTTTGCAAGGAGACCAACAGAGTATATTCTAGCAATAACATCTATTATATATAAATTGGAAGTGATAATAAATGATTTATACAACACATTACAAATCTCCAATAGGAGACCTATTACTAGCAAGTAAAGAGGGCAAACTAATAGGATTATGGATTGAGGGACAAAAATACTATAAGTCTAATTTTTTAGAAGAAATGAAAGAAAACGAAAATGATAAAACACTAGTTAAAGCAAAGAAATGGTTAGACAGATATTTTAACAATGAAAAACCAAGTATAAAAGAATTAGAATTAAACCCAATGGGAAGCGAATTCAGAAAAACAGTTTGGAAAATATTATGCGATATACCTTATGGCAAAGTAACCACATACAAAAAAATTGCTGAAAAAATTGCAAAACAAAAAGGAATCACTAAAATGTCAGCACAAGCAGTTGGAGGAGCTGTTGGACACAATCCAATTTCAATAATAATTCCATGTCATAGAGTTGTGGGAACAAATGGAGATTTAACTGGATATGCAGGTGGATTAAATAAAAAGAAATATTTATTAGAACATGAAAAAAACAGTGATATGTAAAAATATCAAAAAAGTATTGACTTGGAGTAAACTCTAAATGATATATAATTATATATAAAATCATATTTTTAAAATATGAAAAGAAAGGATAGAAAATGGAAAAATCAAAAGTTTTCTTTACAAAGGAGATTACTTCAGAAAATCTAATTAAAATATATGAAACATTAGGACAAGAATTAAAAGGAAAAGTTGCAGTAAAATTATCAACAGGAGAAGCGGGAGGACATTATTTCTTAAATCCAAATTTAATAAAAGACCTAATTCATAAAGTAAATGGAACAATTGTAGAATGTAATACTGCATATAGTGGAAAAACGAGCATACAAATAGATAGTTTAATGACAGTATTGGGAAATAATATATTTAAGAACAAAAAGGTATTTAGTCAAAAATATATAGTAGAAGAAGAAAAGGGAGTACTAAAAAATTTTTCATTAATGCCAATAATGGATTTGGATGATACCAGTGAAGATAGAAAACAAAAATATATATCAAAGGAAATGTTTAAAAAGCACTGGCTCAATTCCTACATAATTCCAATATGGAATAATAGTAATTTAGATGAAGTATTACTAGATTTGAAACTAATAAACAAATTACCAAACAATAAAGAGAAAGGCAGAGTATATAGAGGATTATTCCCAACAAACAAAGGAGAATCTGACAAGCAACAAGTAGAAAATTTAATGAAAATGTTTGAGAAAAGCAATAAGACTAATATGGAAGTTTTTATAAAGTAAGTTATATGATATTATTTAAACAATTCCAGAAGGAACGTGTAACATAAAAGCCTTATCAAAATTTGAAAGGAGAATAAATCATGCGGATTGATATGCCAAAAAAAGCAAAAAAGAAATCAAAAGGAGTAGTATATTCTCATGAAGAAATCAAAAAAGAAGCAGCAGAATTGGAAAGTAATTTGAGAATAAGAATAGCAGAAATAGAAAGAATTGAAAGAAATCGCAAACCAGATTTCAGACGAAGATGAGTTGATTTAATGGCTACCAATAAAGAACACCAAGTTATCAAAGAAATCTAATAAAAATTTAGGTTTCTTTTTAAATTACTACAAAATAAAAGTTTATAATAAATGATATAATTTATAAAGAAATTAAACTAATTGTCGGAAAAAAATTGACTTTATCCTACAATTTATAAAAAATACTACACAAACTAAAAAAAGTATGATAAAATATTTTAGAATTAACAAATTACTAAATTTGCTAAAAACAATATAAATAAAAACAAAAACAAAGGGAGGAATAAAAAATGTCAGGACATTCAAAATGGCATAACATACAAGCCAAAAAAGGAAAAGCAGACGCAGCAAGAGGAAAAATATTCACAAAACTAGGAAGAGAATTATTAATAGCAGTAAAAGAAGGTGGACCAGACCCAGCAGGAAACTCAAAATTAAAAAATGTAATAGCAAAATGTAAAGCAGCAAACAT
>CAWVDV010000161.1:0-10088 GCA_963928115.1 Bacillota bacterium
ACATTTGTAAATGATGATATTATAGGAAACAATCAACAAACATCAATAAGTTATAAAGAATTATACAAAGATGTAAAAGTTGGTTCAACATTATTAGTTGATGACGGAGCATTAGAATTCGAAATTACTGAAATCAAAGGTAAAGATATAGTATGTAAAGCATTAAATACAGCAAAATTAGGAAGCAGAAAAACAATGAACGTACCTGGTGTAAAATTAGAATTACCAGCATTAACACAAAAAGACATTGATGATATCACAGAAGGAATTAAAAGAGGATTTGATTATATTGCTGCTTCATTTGTAAGAAAAGCTGCAGATGTAAAAGCTATTAGAGATTTACTAGATGCAAATGGAGGAGAAAAAGTAAAAATTATCTCTAAAATAGAAAACCAAGAAGGTATTGATAACTTTGAAGAAATATTAGCTATTTCAGACGGAATAATGGTAGCTCGTGGAGATATGGGTGTTGAAATACCAATGGAACAAGTTCCAATTGTTCAAAAACATTTTATAAAAAGATGTAATGCAGTTGGAAAACCAGTTATTACAGCAACACAAATGTTAGAATCAATGACAACAAATCCAAGAGCAACAAGAGCTGAAGTTAGTGACGTTGCAAATGCAGTATATGATATTACAGGAGCAATCATGCTTTCAGGAGAATGTGCTATGGGTAAATATCCAGTAGAATGTGTTGAAACAATGGATAAAATAGCATTATCAATTGAAGGAGCTATTAAATATTGGAAGAGATTTAATAGAAAAGAAATTAAACATGATAAAGAAGATTTAGAAGGAACAATAGCATATACAACATGTGTAACAGCTGAACATGTTCAAGCTGACGCAATAGTTGCATATACACATAAAGGAGATTCAATAAGAAAATTAGCAGGATTAGGAGCTGGATGCCCAATATTTGCTATAACAGATGATGAAAAAACATATTATCAATTAGGAGCATCATTCAATGTTCATCCAGTATTATATACAGAAGGAAAAACAATTGAAGATACAATTTCTCATGGAATTGAAATCTTAAAAAATGATGGAATCTTAGAAAAAGGAGATACAGTTGTTTTAGCTGGAGGAGCAAAAATATTACCTGATGATACTGAAAATAAAGTAATCGGTGGATTTGTAAGATTATAATTAATTATTAGAAAAAAGCCTATATGGCTTTTTTTATTGGGAAAATTTATAAAAATGTTGTTTTTTTCAAAAAGATAATATATAATTCTAACATAGAGAATAAAAGAAAGGAGAAAGGAGATGTGTCCCAGAATGGACAAAAATGTCCAAACAGAAACGTCCCCAAATGGACATTGGCACGTCCCCAATGAGACAAAATGGCAAAACCAATAGTAGCAATAATAGGAAAACCAAATGTAGGTAAATCAACATTTTTTAATTATTTAGCTGGAAGTAGAATATCAATAGTTCAAGATACACCAGGTGTTACAAGAGATAGAATATATGCAGAAACAAATTGGAGAGGAAGAACATTTACACTAGTTGATACAGGCGGAATTGAGCCAGAATCAGAAGATATAATCTTATCTCAAATGAGAGAACAAGCAAATTTAGCAATAGCGATGGCAGATGTTATCATATTTTTAACAGACATTAAGCAAGGAGTTACAGCAGCAGACAGAGAAATATCATTAATGCTAAAGAAATCTGGAAAACCAATTGTATTAGTATGTAACAAAGCTGATAACTTTGATAAAGACAGAGAAGAGATATATGAATTTTATAATCTAGGAATAGGAGACCCATTCCCAATTTCAGCTGCAAATGCATTAGGTATAGGTGATGTATTAGATGAAATCTATGATAAATTACCACCTAAAGAACAAGGCGAAGATGAAGATGATTCAATAAAAGTTGCAGTCATAGGAAAACCAAATGTAGGAAAATCATCTTTGATTAATAAGATTTTAGGAGAAAATCGAGCAATTGTAAGTGATATTGCAGGAACAACTAGAGATGCAATAGATACTGAATTTGAAAATGAAAAAGGAAAATATGTATTAATAGATACAGCAGGAATTAGAAGAAAAAGTAAAGTAAAAGAATCTATTGAAAAATTTAGTATAATGAGAACTCTTTTAGCAATTGAAAGAGCAGATGTATGTTTAATGATGATAGATGCCTTAGAAGGAATTACAGACCAAGATGCAAAAATAGCAGGAGAAGCACATGAGGCAGGAAAAGGTGTTATTATAGTTGTAAATAAATGGGATGCGTTTGAAAAAGAAACAGGAACATTAGAAAAATACAAAAAAGAAATTTATGACCAACTAAAATATCTATCATATGCACCAATAATATTTGTATCAGCAAAAACAGGACAAAGAGTAAACAAATTATTTGATTTAATAAATCATGTAGCAGAACAAAATGCTATGAGAATATCAACATCAGTATTAAATCAAGTTATAAATGAAGCAATAGCAATAGTTCAACCACCAACAGATAAAGGAAAGAGACTAAAAATATTTTATGGAACACAAGCTTCAACAAAACCACCAACATTTGTAATATTTGTAAACAGTAAAGAACTATTCCACTTTTCATATGAAAGATACTTAGTAAATCAAATAAGAAAAGAATTTGGATTAGAAGGAACACCAGTAAGAATTATAGTAAGAGAAAAAAGGGATTCAGGGGACGGAGCTTAAAATCCCTAAAAGCAGGGATTAAGGGACGGACCTTTAACAAAATGAAAAAAGGGAGGAAAAATCATGATTTATGTTATTATGGCAATTATAGCCTATTTAATAGGAAGTGTTAATTTTTCAGTAATTTTTAGCAAAAAATTTGCAGGATTTGATGTAAGAGAGAAAGGAAGTGGAAATGCAGGAAGCACAAATATGCTTCGTAGTGTTGGAAAAAAAGCGGCAGCACTAACTTTAATATGTGATGTTTTAAAAGGAGTAGTTGCAATTGTTATAGCAATAATATTAGGTAATATTATACAAGATTCTAACAAAGAATTATTATTACAAATCGCAGGAATTACAGTTGTTTTAGGACATACATTTCCAATATTTTTCCAATTTAAAGGTGGAAAAGGTGTTGCAACATCTTTAGGAATTTTATTAATGAGTAACTGGCAAATAGGACTTATTTGTTTAGTATTTGCATTAGTATTAATGGCTTTAACTAGAATGGTATCATTAGGTTCATGTGCAGCAGCAGTACTTTTCCCAGTTTTAACTTTGTTTATAAATGATCATTACACTGTATTAACAGAAGGTAAACCAGGAAGTACATATCTTGTATATAGCATCATTATGGCAGTAATCGTATTATTTAATCATAGAAGTAACATAAAAAGAATATTGAATGGAACAGAAAACAAATTAAGTTTCAAAAAATAAAAGTGGAGGAAAACCAATGAAAAAAACAATATTATCTGTATTTATGATAATTATAATAAGTTTATTAATGATAATATTAAATACAACAAATGTACAAGCGACATCATCAGATAGTGAATTTTTCGAATTACAATTCGAAATAATAAACAACGAAGAAAATGAGAATGTAGACATATATTTACTATTGCCTAAAGAATATATAGAATTTGCGATAGAACATGACAATTTAGATATAGAATATGAAGGTGCAAATACATTAAAAGAAAACAATATACCAAGCATCAATGTAGACGGACTAAATATAGAAGACGAGTTGTATGAAGAAAATGGAATTGAATATGTTCAAATTTTATTAGAAAAAAATGATGATGATATTTATTCTTTTGATATTTTATCAGATTATTTCGATTTAGATATGAGATATAGGATAAAAAATGATAACAAAGATTTTATAGCAAATATAGAAAACTTTAAGTTGAAGGATGGGATATGTGAAATAGAATATGACTATGATGCAGATATAGTAAAACAACCAGATAGGAAAGTATTTTCATTTGGTACAATCTTGTTAATTGCTATACTAATAATAGTAGTTATACTAGGGATTTCATCATATATAAAGAAAAGAGGTTTATAGGTAAAACCATAAAAACCTAAATATATGTTTAGCAAGGAATGAATTTAAAATGAAAAAAATAGCAATAATAGGAAGTGGAAGCTGGGGTGTAGCATTAGCATGCCATCTAGCAAGATGTGGAAATGAAATAAAAATATGGTCTTTTAGTGAAGAGGAAAAGAAATTAATAAATGAAGAAAAGAAATGCAAATTTTTACCTAAAGTAGTAATACCTGACAATGTAACATGTTCAAATAATTTTGAAGAAGTAATACAAGACTCAGAGTTTATTTTACATGTAACACCTTCAAAATTTACAAGAGATACATTTAAACAATATAAACAATATGTAGGTGATAAGCCAGTAATTATTTGTTCAAAAGGATTTGAAAAAGAAACATTAAAAACACTTGATGAAGTAATTTTAGACGAATTACCAACTGCAAAAGTAGGAGCATTATCAGGTCCAAGTCATGCTGAAGAAGTTTCAATAGCAATTCCAACAGTTTTAGTAATTGCTTCAAAACATAAAGAAATTTTAGATATGATACAAGATACTTTTATGTGTGCAGAAATGAGAATATATACTTCAAATGATATTAAAGGAGTTGAATTAGGTGGAGCTTTAAAAAATATTATAGCATTTTGTGCAGGAGTTGCAGCAGGTATCGGACTAGGAGATAATACTTTTGCAGCATTGATTACAAGAGGTCTAGGAGAATTGACTAGATTAGGAGTTGCATTAGGAGGAGAAAAAGAGACATTTTATGGTTTAAGTGGATTAGGTGACTTAATAGTTACATGTCTAAGTGAACATAGTAGAAATAGAAAAGCAGGAAAATTAATTGGACAAGGAAAATCTCTTGAAGAAACTAAAAAAGAGGTTGGTATGGTAATTGAAAGTATTGATAATATTGAAGTTGCATATGAGCTTGGGAAAAGAAATAATGTGTATATGCCAATAGTTGAAACAGTTTATAAGGTGTTATATGAAAATCTAGACCCAAGCGAAGCGGTTAAAGAGCTTATGACAAGGGAGAAAAAAAGCGAAGTGCTTGAAAAATAATTACAATTTTGGCTGTGTTAAACTTCATTTGAAATTTAATCAACGTACAAAAAGTACGTCTCATAAATTTCAAATTTGTTTGCCTTGCCAAAATTTAATTCTTTTCCAAGCAGAATGAATAAAATAATAACTCAAAGTACTTCAAAAATAAATTAAATAATTAGTGAATAAAAATTTGAAAAAATAAGATAATAAAAGTAAGTGTAATTAATAAAAAAATATAAGCTAGAAAGAGAGGAAAAGATAATGGAATTTTTTGATAAATTAGGAAAAAAAGCATCAGAAGCATATAAGATGACTGCTGATAAAACAGGAAAAATAGCAAAAGAAACAAAAATGAAATTCAAGATAGGAGAACTTAGATCACAAATAAATGATTTATATGAAGAAATTGGTAAAAAAGTATATGAGAGTCATGTGAAAAAAGAAGAAATTTCAATACAAAATGATTTAGAAGAACAATGTACAAAAATTGATGTATTATCAGATGAAATAGAAAGTTTATTAAAACAATGCTTAGAACTAAAAGACAAAAAGCAATGTCCAAAATGTTTTAAAGAAATTGAAAAAGATGCAAAATTCTGTCCAAGTTGTGGTGCAAAACAAGAAGAAGTAGAAGTAAAAGAAGTTGAGATTTTAGAAGATGTGGAAAGTGCAGAAGCAGAGGACGATGAATTAATAGAAAATCAAATAAACATAGATGAAGTAAAAAATAGTAATGAGAATAGTGAATCAGATACTGGTGATAATTTAGAAAAAACTATTCAAGTTGAATCTAATGTAGAAGATGATGACATAGAAGGGAAATAGATTTGAAATGAAAATAGTAATACAAAGAGTAAAAAATGCAAAAGTAGACGTAGAAGGAAAAACAGTCGGAAAAATCGAAAAAGGTTTTTTAGTTCTATTAGGTGTAACACATGATGATACAGAAGAACAAGCAGATTATTTAGCTAAAAAACTTTGCAAATTAAGAGTATTTACAGATGAAAACGATAAAATGAATTTAAGTTTAAAAGATGTAAATGGAGAATTACTAATAGTTTCACAATTCACATTATATGCAGATTGTACACGGAGGGAATAGGCCGTCATTTATAAATGCAGCAAAACCAGACAAAGCAGAAGAATTATATGAATATTTTTGTAAACAATGTGAAGAAAAATACAATATAAAAGTTGAAAAAGGTATTTTTGGTACAGATATGAAGGTCTCACTCTTAAATGACGGACCAGTAACAATTATAATTGAAAAATAGCAATGTCGCATGAGAAACGTCCCCAACACGACACTTTTACTAATAGGGAAATCTCTCGTATAGATATTTAATAATCTCATCTCCATTGTGAGGACTAACGTGGATAAAAACATTCTTATCTAAACATATCCACATATTAATTTCATAATCATCAGAATTATCAATGAATGTACCAACAATTTCTGCTAATTCAACAGGATTTTGGTACATTTTTTCCCATTTTAAATCATCATACATATGAAATGTTGTATTATAAAATTTACTCAAAAACTTACCCAATTCACCTTTTTTCTCAGTATATAAACAAATTCTTGCAGACATAACAAACCTCTTTACAAAAATAAAATTCAAATAAATCATTAATATTAGTATGAAAAATAAAATTAAATTTATACAAGGAATAAATTACAAAGAAATCGCAAATAATAAAAACATAATAAAATTTGGAGGTTTAGTCTTGAAAAATTTAAAAAGAATAGGATATATAATTTTAATAGTTATAATAGCAGTCTTAGGATTTGTTATTTATTCAAATGCTAATAAAGGAGAAGAAAATAATCAGCAAGAAAAAGTCCTTTCAGAAATAAAATATGTAGAATCAAAATTAGTACAACTATTTAATGAAATGAACAAAATAGAGTCAAGAAACTATAGTATTGCAATTGGAGAACTATCAAAGGAAAGTGAGAGTAATCAAACAGAAGGACAATCAAGTGGACAAAGTTCATCAGAAAGTGGAGCAGGAGGCGGAGAAGGAGGAACTTCTTCAGGAGAACAGTCAAGTAGTAGCGGTAACTCTAATAGTAGTTCAACTACTGACCAAGATAAGAAAAAATATGAACTACAACTAAGTGGAGTTTTGACAAATAAAGAAGATATCAATTGGGACTATGTGAAAGGTGAAATAGAAAACTTGTATACATCAATTGCAACAATAACACTAGATTTGTATCAAATTGGGGCAAATCAAGACAATATCTTGGCATTTAATCAACAAATAGATAATCTTTCAGTAGCAGTAAAAGATGAAAACAAAGAAATGACATTATCAGAGCTATCAGATCTATATACAAATTTATCAAATATAACACAAAGTTTAGAAGGAAATGAAACATATAAAATAGTAGTTAGAATAAAAGAAAATATATTTAAAGCATATTCCAAATTAGATGCAGGAAAATGGGACGAAATAACAAATGATATCAATAATGCAATATCCACATACTCAGAGTTACTTACAGATACAAGCAATGGTATTGATAATCAATATGAAGTAAATAAAGGATATATATTGATAAACGAGATGCAAAATGCTGTTAAATTACAAGATGTATCAGTTTTTTTAATAAAATACAAAAATTTACTAGAAGAATTAAATAGTATATGATATAATATGAAGTGAGTAAATTGAATAGTCGCTGGTAAATTCCGAAAGGAATTACGAGAGGAAAGTCCGGGCTCCATAGAGCAAAGATGCTAGATAACGTCTAGTGAGGGTGACCTTAAGGAAAGTGCAACAGAAAATAACCGCCTAAATTTTAGGTAAGGGTGAAAAGGTGAGGTAAGAGCTCACCGCTATTATGGTGACATAATAGGTCAGTGTAAACCCCATCTGGAGCAACACCTTGCAAAGAAGATTAAGCCTGCTCGGCGACTTCTTGATTTGTGTGGCTTGAGATAGATAGTGATATCTATCCTAGATAAATGACTATTTTAAATGACAGAACCCGGCTTACAGATTTACTCTTTTTTTAATAATTACAATTTTTGTGCCTTAGGAGGAAATGAAAAATGGAAAGAATAGATTTTTTAGCAACTGATGGAATTATTTTAAATGGATTCATATATAAATCAGATAATCAAAATAATAGTAAAAAAATAGTACTTGCAGTTCATGGAATGAGTAGTAACTGCTTTAAGAAAAGAGACGAAGTAATTGCTAAAAAACTAAATGAAAATGGAATAGACTATTTTAGTTTTAATAATAGAGGTAGTGAATTAGTAAAATACATACGTAAAGATATAGATGGCAAAAAAGAAAAACATTTAGGTGGAACTACTTATGAAGATGTATTAGAAGGATATGAAGATATAGTAGGAGCAATATTAAAACTAGAAGAATTAGGATATAAAGAAATATACTTACAAGGACATAGCCTGGGTTGCACAAAAATTGTTTATACATATAATGAATTGAAAGAAGAAGAAGATAATATTTTAGAAAATATTAAAGGTGTAATATTATTATCATTAATAGATATACCTTCAACATTAAAAATCTATTTAAGAGACAAATTTGACACATATCTTGATTTAGCAGAAGAAAAAGAACAAGCAGGATTGAAAAAAGAATTAATGCCAAAAGATGCATTTATACACCCAATAAGTGTAAAAAGTTTTTTACGCTATGCACGAGATAACCAAGAAATAGATTTTGCAAAATATAGTGAGGAAAATGAATTTGAAAAGTTAAACAATATAGATTGCCCACTAATGATGAGATGGGGAAATAACAATGAAATGATATTACAAAAAGCAGATGAGCTAGTAGATTTACTTAATGAAAAAATAACTAATAATAAAAAAGATATCTCATATATCGATGGTGCAGACCATGGATATCATGAAAGAGAAGAAATACTAGCAGAACAAATTTTGAACTTTATAAATAATGTTAAAGAGAATTGAGATTAAATATTTCAGTTCTTTTTTTATGTATATAAAAATAAAATTTTCTAAAAAATGAGTAAAATTAAGAAATAATTAAAAAACAATTAAAATAATGAAATAAAGCTAATATTTTACCACATAATCAATATTGATTTTAAAGTGCTTGTGATAGTAAACTACAATAAAATACATATTAAAAATGATTTTCTATAAAAAAAGAATAGTTTATAAATCATTTTTATAATAATATAAAAAATGAAAAATAAACCACAATATTTATAGCATAATAAATAAAGTTATTCTTTACCTAAAGTACAATTAATATCATCAGTAAAACCAAGTATCCAGACAGGAGATACATCAAAAAGTTTTCCAATTTTAATTAACATGTCACGGTCAATTTTTCTAATTTTTCCGTGAGGCATATTTAGAAATAGTACCTTTTGATTTAATCCCAAGAGCTTGAGCTACTTGAGTATAGGTTAAGCCAGATTGTTTTATTAAAAAAGAAAATCTCTCAGCCAATACATTATCCAAATTTAGAACCTCCTAAAAAGAATATCATTAATAAACAGTATAACATTTTAAATGTTTTTTGTAAATATCTATTTTACAATAATTGAAAAGAAAATGTATCATTAGTGGTGATAAAATTCGATTAAAAGATTGACAAATCATTAAAAATAATATATTATGTTTCTAAAACGGAAACGGAAAAGGAGTAGATATGGAAGCAAAGGAAGTAGGAAATAATGTCAAAAACTTAATGAAAAAGCATAATTACACTGAAAAAGCACTTGCAGAAAAAATGGGGATTACTGCTAAAACATTAGCAAAAAAGTTAGAAGGTAAGCAAGAATTTTATGCTAGTGAAATAATTTCCATTACTAAAATTTTTGAATTAGATATAAAAAAATGTGTAGAAGTATTTTTTGGTTCAAAAAGTAATTAAAAAATTAAAAATTTTACATAATAATTGCATATTTGGTATGGACTTTTCCTATATTTTTCGATATAATATGAAAAATATAGGATTTTTAAATTTAATAATTAAATAGTAATAAATATACTAATTGTTTTTATTTAGG
>CAWVDV010000162.1:0-16147 GCA_963928115.1 Bacillota bacterium
AACAATAAATCTACTCAAGTTACATAACTTCCGTTTTTGTACATTTTTATTTTTGATTTTTTGTTCATTTATATATTGACATTTATATTTCTTCTTTAGTTAGTTTATCACTCAATAAATATTTTACTTCTTCTGCAAACTCTTTTCTTTTACACTTATCTTTTATTACTTTTGCAAATTTTCTTATAGTTTCAATTATTCCTTCAGTACTATTTACTCTCTCAATTACTGAAATTCTTGCTAGTGCAGTCCCTATCTCTATTGCCTCTTCTACGTCACGTATATCGACTAAATTATATCTAAATATTGAACTTGCATAATATTCCAATTTCATTCCTCCTTTATTATAATGCAATAGCACTATAAAATCAATTTTAATTTTATAGTAAATATGTCAATTAAATTACAACTTCTCAAGATTTCTGCTTTTTTCTTTGTTTTTTTAACTTTTTAATTTTTGGGAAAATTTAGAATTAAATTTCAAGAATTAAAACTTTAAAGTTTGTAAACTTATATTACCATATTTTTCCATAATATGCAAGAACTTTTTTAAATTTTCCATAATTTTTTATCAAAAAAGAAATATAAACTCCTCATTTTTGCCCATATCTATTGAAACTCTAGCACTTTTGTTATATAATACAATTCATATAATGAGAATTCAAAAATAAAAATATGAAAGGGGCTTTAATATGGGCTACAATTTTACAGAAATTGAAAAAAAATGGCAAAACTATTGGGACGAGCATAAAACTTTTTATACTGACGTATGGGATTTTTCAAAACCAAAATTTTATGCACTAGATATGTTTCCATATCCATCAGGACAAGGACTTCATGTTGGTCACCCAGAAGGATATACTGCAACAGATATAATGTCTAGAATGAGAAGAATGCAAGGATATAATGTTTTACATCCAATGGGATGGGATGCTTTCGGTTTACCTGCAGAACAATATGCAATAAAAACAGGAAACCATCCAGCAGAATTTACAAAGGCAAATATTGCTACCTTTAAGAGACAATTAAAAATGCTAGGATTTTCTTTTGACTGGGATAAAGAAATTTCTACATGTGACCCAGATTTCTATAAATGGACTCAATGGATTTTCAAACAATTATATAATGATGGTCTAGCAAAACTTGTTGAAATGCCTGTAAACTGGTGTGAAGGTTTAGGTTGCGTACTTTCAAATGATGAAGTTATTAATGGTAGAAGCGAAAGAGGAGATTTCCCTGTTGTTCGTAAAAATATGAAACAATGGGTTTTAGATATTCCTCAATATGCAGAAATCTTATTAGATGGATTAGATGATATTGATTGGCCTGAATCAACTAAAGAGATTCAAAGAAATTGGATTGGAAAATCTGAAGGTGCAGAAGTTATATTTAAAATTGCCGATTGTGATAACACTGAATTTACCGTATTTACTACAAGACCAGATACTTTATTTGGTGCTACATATTGCGTATTAGCTCCTGAACTTGATTTAGTAGATAAAATAACAACTGATGAACAAAAAGCTGCAGTTGAAAAATATAAACAAGAAGCTGCTAGTAAATCAGATTTAGAAAGAACTGAATTAAATAAAGAAAAAACAGGTGTATTTACTGGAAGTTATGCTATTAACCCTGTAAATGGTAAGAAAATACCTATCTGGATTTCTGATTATGTACTTTCTACTTATGGAACAGGTGCAATTATGGCTGTTCCTGCTCATGACCAAAGAGATTATGAATTTGCAAGTAAATTTGGTATAGAAATAATCCCTGTATTAGAAGGTGGAGATATTTCTAAAGAAGCATTTACTGAAGATGGACTACACATCAATTCTGATTTTCTTAATGGATTAGATAAAGAAACAGCTATCAAAAAAATGATTGAATATCTTGAATCTAATAAAATTGGAAAGAAAAAGATTAATTATAAACTACGTGAATGGATATTTGCAAGACAACGTTATTGGGGAGAACCAATTCCAATTGTATATTTAGATGATGAGATGAGAGCCTTAGCAGATGATGATTTACCTCTAGTTTTACCAGAACTTGAAGATTATGCTCCTTCAAAAACAGGTGCATCACCACTAGATAAAGCAACAGATTGGGTAAATACTACATTTGAAGGAAAACCTGCTAAAAGAGAAACAAGTACAATGCCTGGTTCTGCTGGTTCTAGTTGGTATTTCTTAAGATATATCGATCCTAAAAATAATGATGAATTCGCAAATAAAAAATTACTTGAATACTGGATGCCTGTTGATTTATATGTAGGTGGTCCTGAACATGCCGTTGGACATTTACTATATTCAAGATTTTGGAATAATTATTTATATAATAAAGGACTTGTTCCAGTAAAAGAACCATTTGCAAAACTTCGCCATCAAGGTATGATTTTAGGTACTAATGGTGAAAAAATGAGTAAATCAAAAGGAAATGTTATAAATCCTGATGATATGGTTAAACAATATGGCGCAGATAGTTTAAGATTATATGAAATGTTCATGGGCCCAATAGATGCCGTTAAACCTTGGGATGTCAACGGTATTGAAGGTACAAAGAAATTCTTAGACCGTGTTTGGAGATTATATGTAGAATCTGGAAAGATTCAAAATACTTCAAACAAAAATCTAGAAAAAGATTATCATTTTACTGTAAAAAAAGTTACAAATGATTATGAAACTATGAATTTCAACACTGCTATTTCTCAAATGATGATTTTCATAAACAATGTTAATAAGGAAGAAATTTTCCCATTAGAATATGCTGAAGGATTTTTAAAATTACTAAATCCAATTGCACCACATATTACTGAAGAATTGTGGAGCATTTTAGGACATGACAATACCATTAGCTATGAAAAATGGCCAACTTATGATGAAGCTAAAACTATTGACGATGAAATTACTTTACCAATTCAGTTTAATGGTAAATTGAAAGCTACTATTCAAATCCCATTAGATGAAGATGAAAGTGTCATTAAACAAAAAGTTCATGAAGCAATTGATTCTAAGTTAGATGGAAAAACTATTGTTAAAGAAATCTATGTAAAGAATAAAATTTACAATATAGTAATGAAATAATTTGTAACAAAAATGTAACTAATACTTAATACTTTTGACATTCTCTTTTTTCGACTTTTATTGTATAATTTAAGGGAAAATATATTAAGGAGTATTGTCGATATGAGTATAGAAACAGATTTAAGAAAAGATGGAATAGAAGTAACAAAAAAACTAGACACACTTCAAATTAATTCTATTGCAAATAATATCGCAATGAAATTATGCGAAACTTTTCCTGAATATAATTTAAACCAAAATGAACTTTTTATACGTTTATCACGTTTAGATATGTATAGAGCTAAAATGCCTGAAGGAATGGCAGAAGCAAATTATTTCTATAAAAATACATCTATATATTTTAATGAGCATATTCCAGATGATGACCTAGAAGAATTTGCTATTCATGAGTGTATTCATTACTTACAAGAAGTAAAAGATAAAAGAAATTATTTAATTAGAATGGGACTTTGTGATTATACTGAATTTAAAATATATGGATTAGGATTAAATGAAGCAGCTGTTCAATTAATGGCATCTAAGGTAAATGGCATTCCTAAAGAATATGTAAAATATTTTGGAATTAGTTTTGAAACAATTAGCCCTTCATACTATCCTTTAGAATGTTGTCTAGTAAATCAATTAGCTTATTTAGTTAGTGAAGATATTTTATTTGAAAGCACATTAAATAGTAATGACAATTTTAAACAAGCTTTTGCAGACGCTACTTCACCTAAAGTTTTTATGGCTATTCAGAATGCAATTGATGAAATTTTATATCATGAAGAAGATATTATTAAATTAAATAATAAAATTGCAAATATAGATGATAGAAATAAAAAAGTTGATGGTATGCTAAAGAAAATTGATGAACTAAAAAGTGAAATTTCTCTTATTTTCTTTAGGACTCAAAACTTGATTATTTCAAGCTATTTTGATAATAGTTTCAATAAAATTACTAATCTTGAAGAAGTTGAAAATTATAGAAGAAAACTATATACATTTAAAGATTATTTAGGCTCTAGCGAAGGTTATACATTTTTTAATGATTATTATGTTTCAAAAATGGAACAACTTGAAGAGAAATATAATGCTCTTGAAAATGGTGAAACCTTACAAATTGAAACTGCTATTAAAGTTATTTCTAAAAAAGAAAATATGTTTAGACGTTTCCTAGCAGCTATTAAGAAATTGTTATTTGGAGGAGTTGGAACTCAAGAGAATAATTCAAATAATTAATATAAAAATACAACTAAAATGCAATAATGCTCTTTAGTTGTATTTTTTACTTTTATTTTTCTAAAAATTCTGCTATTTTATTTGCCGCTTCTCTTCCAGATTTAGCTGCCCAAGCAACAGTTCCTTTTATTCCTGCTAAATCTCCACCAGAGAACACTTTAGAATGTGAAGTTTGGTAATTTTCATTTATTGATATATTTCCCCATTTATTTAGCTCTAAACCTAAATCAGAAACAAATCCTTCTGGTTTTGAACCTAAAGCCATAACAACATAGTCAATATCTTCAATATAATTGCTATTTTCAATATTTACTGGAACTAATCTAGTTTCTCCTTCTTTTTGTACTAATTCAGTTTTTATTAATTCAACTTTTTCAACTTTTCCATCACCAATAATTTTAACTACATTATTTTGGAATAAGAACTCAATACCTTCATTAATTGCATCTTCCACTTCTTTATCCTCTGCTGGCATTTGTTCTCTTGCTCTTCTATAGATTACTTTTACTTCTTTTGCTCCCATTTTATTTATTGTTCTTGCACAGTCCATTGCAACATTTCCGCCACCAACAACAGCAACTTTCTTATCCTTGTAGTCTGGATGTAAATTATACTCTAATAATTCATTACCACCATATACACCTTCTAAGTCTTCTCCTTCAATTCCCATTTTAGAAGATACATTTGCACCAATACTTAAGAAAATTGCATCATATTCTTTTTCTAAATCTTCTAGTTTTAAATTTTTTCCTAATTCTTGATTATATTTTACTTCAATTCCTAGTTCTAAGATATTATCTACTGTTTGTTTTACTATCTCTTTTGGAAGTCTAAATTCAGGAATTCCATGTACTAATAATCCACCTAAATAATCGTATTTTTCAAATATTGTTACTTTAACTCCAGATTTAGCTAGAAATGCACTACAAGTTAAACCTGATGGACCTCCACCTATTACTGCAACTTTTTTATTAGATAACTTCTCATTTTTTTCTTTGTTTTCAGCTATTTCATTTTTATAGCATTCTAGCAGACTATGACCTTGCTCTGTTATTACTTTATCAAATGTAAATGCTTCTAAATCTCCAATTGCAACTGGTTCTCCTTTTATTCCTCTAACACATGAACCTTGACATTGTTTTTTATGTGGGCAAATTCTTCCACATACTCCTTGTAAAACTGTTGTTTCTGACAATATCTTATATGCTTCAAAATAGTTTTCTTCCTTTATTTGTTTAATAAATTCTGGTATATTATTCCCCAATGGACATCCTTTCAATGAACATGGTTTTACTTTACAATTTAAACAATAATTTGCTTTTTCTTGTACTTCATTTATTGTTAGCATTTATTTCATTCCTCTCTCAATTAACTAATTTTTATATTCATTAATAACTAATTTTAAATCTTTTATAAAATCAATCTTCTTAGTCTCATCTCTTAAAAGTGCAGCAGGATGCCATGTTGGCATATATTTAATTCCTTTTTTCTCAATCCACTTTCCTCTAGATTGTGTTATGCCATACTCATGTCCTAATATATTTTTTAATGCCACACTTCCGCAATAAAACAATTATTTTAGGTTTAACTAAAATAACTTGGTTTCTTAAATAATTCATACATGCGTCTGCTTCATCTTGTTCTGGATTTCTATTTGAGGGAGGCCTGCATTTAACTATATTTGCAATATACACTTCCTCACGCTTTAGTCCGACCATTTGAAATGCCAAATTCATAAGTTGTCCAGCACGACCTACAAAAGGTTCTCCCAACCTATCCTCGTCTGCTCCCGGACCTTCTCCTATAAACATTAAATCCGCATTTTTATTCCCAGTCCCAAAAACTATATTATGCCTTCCTTTATACAACTTACACTTATTACAATTAATTATTGAATTTTCTAGTTCTTCCCATGTTTCAAACATTTTGCTCACTTTGGTCACTTTGGGGACAGGTTCGAACTGACCATTTTTGGTCATAAAAGGGACGCCACTTTCCTATCTCCAATTTTCCATTTTCTCCTTTTCTTTTTTCTACTCTTTCTTTAATTTCTTCCATTGTATCTTCTTGGATTTTTCATGTATCTTTTATAACTTGTCTTAATTAACGCATTTTTCTATCAATTCAATTTCCCTTGCGTTCTCTGTATCTATTCTTGCTTTTGTGCCAATTGGAATCACCGTTTTTGTTTCTGTATGTCCAAAATTATTTGACTTGATTATCGGAAAGTCATACTCATCTTCTAAAACATCTAATATTACTTTTTCTAATGATATTCCACTCTCATGTTCATAATTTCCAATCCACAATCCTTTTATTTTATCAAATACACCATTTTGTTTCATGTAATATAGAAAATTGCTCATAATTACTGGCATTGTATCCATTCCCAATTCTTCTAAAAATAATATTTTGTCTGTAAAATCAATTGAATATTTCCCTGAAACTAAACCTCTTGTTAACTTTAAATTTCCTCCTATTAACTGACCTTCTGCAACTCCTTCTTTTAAAGTTTCATATTTTTCTCCCTCTACTCCTAGCTCTAAACTTCCCTCTACAAATCTTTTCATTACTTCATTATAACTATAATTTGTTTCATCTGTTGCAATTGTTTTAAAGTTAGTTCCACTAAAAGTTACAAGTCCTGTTTTAGCTGTTATGATATTTGTTAATGATGTAATGTCACTATATCCACAAATTATTTTAGGATTATTTTTTATTAATTCATAATCTAAATATTCAAAAGTTGAATTTGAATTTTCTCCACCTTTTGCACACCATATCATCTTTACATCTTTATCTCTAAACATTTCATTTATATCTTCTGCTTTCTCTCTTGAAGTAGCACTATATCCATTAGTATTAGAGAAAAGATTTTTTGAATATTTTACTCTAAATCCTGCATCTTCTACAATTTTTCTAGCTCTTTCTAATTCTTCAATATTTTCATCTATTATTGGATTTGATGGTGCTACTACACCTATTATATCTCCTTTTTTTAGTCTTTGTGGAATTATCATTTTTGTTTTCTCCTTTCATTTGATTAGATTATATCACTTTGTTAAAAGCTCTTATATTTTTTGCCACTTTTTGCAGGGTTCTTTTTTGAAAAATTGCCACTTTTTGCAGGCTACAATTAATATAATAAATTTTTTACTTTTCACATTCATCAGAATTCATAATAATTTCTATATCTTTATTAAACTCTTCATCACTGTAATTAAATGTTGCTTTGTCCAAAGTATCATTTAGTCTATTTGCCATAGGCATCATAGAAGCAAAATTTATTCCACCAGATATAAATCCACCAATTACCGGAACAGCTTTTGATACACCTTGTGCAAATGTTTTCTTTGTTAGATTTATTCCTATATAATTCACTGTTTTCTTTAATATTGGATACCAAAAGGTTTTAGTTAATGCCTTTTGAGGAATTTTCTTTAATGCTGTTTTTGATAATTGTGTAGATAGTACCCTAACACTAGAAACAGCACCTGAAACTCCAAACATAACACCGCAATATAATATTAGTTGATTTTTTACTTTATCATCATCTATTTTTCCTCCATTCCATAAATCTTGTGCACCATACAAATATGATAATTCCTGTGCTAGTCTTAATGCCACCCCAAAAAATTGTAATATATCAGCTGGTATTGTGGCTGCCATTGCTAGTCCACCTGGAATTCCCGCTGCAAATGATGCTATTGATGATTGACTTGTTCTAGCTAATATCAATTTCTTTGCTAAAATAACAATATCCTCCCTTTTTATTCCTGCTTCAACTGGACCTTTCTCAAGTATTTCCTCTAAATTCTCTGTTTTAGAAGAAAATTGTTCTGCCAAAAATTGTTTCCTATTAACCTTAACACCTGGAATTTTCACTACCTTTGTTATTACTTCTTCAAGCATCATTTGTTTTGATAAATCATTATCTTTTTCTTTCATAAACTTTCCTCCATTCATTTATTTTTTCATAATAGAATATGTTTTTTACGCGATAAATTCCTATTCAACTTGATACTTTCTAGGAAAATTTTTATCTAATATCAATTCTTCAATCTTAAGAATTTCCACCCAACTCATCATATTTTTTCTCAATACTAGAATATTCCTCTGGTTTCAAACCAACCCTGCCTTTCATATACTTTCCAACTAATACATAAATAATTGTAAAAATAACACCCAAGATAATCATACAATAAGCAGTTGTTGTCTTTGTTAATAAGAAAGCTGCAAACAAGCTAGTAATCATCCTAAAAATACTCTTAAATAAATTCTTAGCTGCAAATATTTTAGTATCTATTGACTGATTTGCAAAGTTTCTTAAATATCTATCAATTATTGTATTAAATACACCAACACAAAAACTATATAATAAAAATGCAAGTATAACTATCAATAATAATACAATGTTTCCTTCTGCCTTTATACCAAAAATACCTGCAAATATTGTACTTACTGAAACTAATATTGATATTTTATACAATGACCTATTTCTAAATTTGTTATGAAATTGATTTTGTTTTTTTGATGCATATGAACTGATAAAAGCTCCTATTGCAGCAACAATTCCTATAACAATTGAAGAAAGCCTTAATTCTTCCTGCAAACTTACATGGTAGGTGGATAATAGCCATATCAAAGCATCAACTAATCCTGCACATAGAATTAATGCTTTTAACCTTTCAGATTTTAATATAAAAACAAATCCATCTTTTACATCTTTTATCTGCTCCATATACATTAATTTGCTACTACTTTTTTTCTTTTTTCTTACTGGTTCAATGAATCCAATTGATAAAATAGTAACAAATATTAAAACTACTAAAGAACAAATCATTGGTATATATCCATTTATTGCAAATAAGAATCCTGCGATTATTTTTGAAATTGAGTTTATAAAGTAATATCCTGATGTTCCTTTTGCATTTATTTTAGAATATATCTGACTTTTATACCTTGATGGTGGTATTGATTCATTTAGCAAACTTGGTTCTGCTACATTTTTTATAGCAAATGCAATTGCATCAAAAAATTCCGCAACAATTAAGTCGAACAAGTTTCTACTAATCATTATAATTACCATATAAACGCAATTTAGAACATTTGCCAGTATTATACTATTTTTCCTTCCTAAAAATTCTACGATTATATTCGCTGGAATTTGTACTATAATACTAAAAAACGCATAAAAGGTACTTTTTAGCACAACATCTGATGCACTAATTCCTTTGATTTGTGTTAAAAATAGGAAGTCTATTGTATAGAAAAATAGAAAATCCCATCCTAATTGCTTATATATTGGAAATATTCTCATATTTGTCTTTCTCATCATTTGTTTTTCTTCTTTACTCGACACCATAAACAGTTAATCATCCTTTCATACTCTTAAGTACTTTTTTATTAAATATTTCTTCAGTAGTTAGAAATCAAATTAAAATAATTTTGCAGTACCGCGTAGCGAACAAACGAGCCTTTTAAGGCGAGTGCGATTGAAGCAATCTTCTTAATTATAAAAAGAAAAATTTATTTTTCTTTTTAAATCTATGATTGCGACAACAAGGTACAAAAAAATATTTTAATTTAATTTCTGGCTAGACTTTTCTATAAAAGCTGCATTTAAGCCATATCCTTGCTTTTCAACTCTAAATGAATGTATCAAATCTGAGTGACACACACTACAAATTCCACTATCTACAATATTTTCTTCCTTTAAGCCAGCTTTTTGCAAAATTATTTTATTTATCAAAACTGTATCGATATTCCATTTCTCATTTGGAATTTTCTCCTGTATTATATCACATAATTGGTCATTTTTTAAGTCTTTATATTCATTTTCAAACATTTCTTTAACATCTCTATCTACTTCAAAATGACATTTCCTAATACTTGGACAAATACAACATATTATATCTTCTGGATTACAACCAAATTCATTTTTCATTTTTTCAACTGTTTTAACTGAAATCCTTTGAATTGTTCCTTTCCAACCAGAATGTGTATTTGCTATTACTTCCTTTACTGGGTCATAAAATAACAGTAATATACAATCTGCATTTGTAGTCTCCAATATAATATCTTTCTTGTTTGTAATTAGTCCATCTGTTTTAGAATAATCACTTGTTTCAAATTCTGGTCTATCCTTATACCTCTTATTTTCTACAACTTTTATTTCGTCTGTATGGTCTTGTGCAGGCTTAATAATTTTTGTATAATCATCATTTATTCCTTCAAAAAATTTCTTATATGTATTAATATTTTTCTCATATCTTTCTTTTGGTAACTCTTTTTTATCAGGAGTTAAAGTTCTAAAATCGTTGTTAATTCCTAAGGTATATGCATGTTTTATTTTATCTTTGTATTCCAATAATCTCCTAAACTGCAAATATTCAATTCCATTCTTTTTAACATGAATTACATTTTCATTTGATAAATCCACTGTTCTCCTCCTCTATACATGTCTCATTGAGAAACGTCCCCATTGAGACATTTTGTGGAACATAGTTATAATTATTATCCTTATTTTGCGGATTAAAACCACAAATTGTTTTATATTCACAATACTCACAAGGAGTTTTCCCCTTTTTATTATATGGTTTTATTTCTATATTTCCATTAAATATCTCTTTTGCAATCTGTTTTATAGTTATATTTATATAATCTTGTAAAACTTTAAATTCTTCTTTACTCACACCATTTGTCCACTTTTTATTTACTGAACCTGACTGCGTAATTGCTGCTGGAACTAGCTTTGAGCTTCCTGATGATAATGTATTATCATTCATCTTTATTATTTTTACATCTGCAACTATAAGTCCCTTCATCTTAAAGTTTTTTTGTATCATATTTTCAATTTCTTCTTCAGATATCCTTTTATCAGCTTTAATCATTTGCTCTAATAATGAAAAATAAAATATTCCCGCAGGCATAATATCTTCTTCTTTGCAAATTGCATCCATATATGTCAATAGCTGAATTTGCAAACCTGCATACACTTCATTTAAATCTATATTCTTGCTTGAAGATTTATAATCTATAATTCTTAAATATTTCCCATCTTCTTCATCTGCTGTATCAATCCTGTCAATTTTTCCTGTGATTTCAACTCTTTTTCCGTCTTCTAACTCTAAAATTATTGGTTTATACTTTCCATTTTTGCCAAATTCGACTTCTGTTCCTTCTATACTAAAATCACTATGTATTATTGTTTGAATTATATATTTCAAGGCTTTTGATACAATTCTTTTTAATCTTCTTACTAATACTTTATATTTTACTGTTGCTGTAAACATGTAGTTTTTAGAATCTTCTAACTTTTCTTCTATTATTTCTGATAATAATTCAAATATTTTATCTTCCTCTAATTCTGCTAAATTTATATTTTCTTTTCTAGTTGTCTCAAAAAATTTGTCAATTGTTTCATGCATAAATGAACCTGTATCAAATGTATGTATTTTCAATTCTTCTTTTTCTTTTAGTTTTAAGCCATATTGCAAATAATATGAAAATGGACAACTTCTATATTTTTCTAATCTTGATACACTTGTATTTAATGTATTTCCATATAATTTTTCAATATTTTCTTTTTGAAGTTTTTCTGGTTGATTTGTATAAAACAATGCTTGTAAATCCTTATTTAAAACTTCCTTCCAGTTGATTTTGTTTTTATAGTATTTATATATTAAATACCATATATCTTCAATTTTTTCCTTGTTTTTTAATCTTGCAATATTTTGTAATAGCTCTTCATATGTAACTTTTGCATTTGCAATTTCATATTTTTTCTCTATTACATCACTTTCTTCTTTCAAATTTGGATATATTCTTTTTAACTTATTTATGTATGTAGAAGGTCTTAAGGATTTTCCTTCTTTATCTGTTGAACAATATGATATATATATGCTATTCTCTGCTGTTGTAAATGCTTTATATATATTAAAGTTTTCTTCATATAGATTTTCAACAGTTCCTTTTGCAATTTCTAACCCTTCACTTTTTAGATATTCTCTATCTTCATCATTGAAAAAGCCTTCATCTTTGTTCACACTTGGAAATTGTCCATCATTTACACCAATTAAAAATACTGTTTTTACTCTGTGGCTTCTTGAACGGTCAACATCTGCAAATGTTACTTGGTCTTGTGTTCCTGGTATTTTCCCAAGCCCACTATTTTGCATACCAACTTTTAATATTTTGCTATATTGGTCTAATGTCATTTTGTCATCTGCAAATGTTAAAACAATTTCGTCTAAAATTTCTAGTATTAGTTTATAACTTTGGATATATTCTTCAGCTAATTCAATAAGTTCTTTTTCTTCTAACTCTTTTACCTTTTGCTCAATTTTCTCTTCAATATTTTGTTCTTGCAAAAATTCATATAAACATCTACATATATTTTGTGCTGTTTTTTCTTCGTTAATTTGTTGTTTCAATTTTAGAAGTGGCTCTACTATTTGCTTTCTTAATTCCTCTAATCTTTCAATTTCTTGAACTTTATCCACATTTTGTTTATCATATGTGAATTCTTTTTTCCATTTATTTTGTTTTATTCCCCATTTAGTACAATAATTTTCTAATTTAAATATTTCGTCTTTTTCTATATCGAAAAATCCAGATTTTAAATAGAAAAATACACTTTCTGTTGTAAAATTTTTATTTAATATCTCAATAATTGATAATATGTATTGTGTAATTATATTTTGATTTAAATCTCTTTTTTCATCAATAAATACTGGTATATTATATTTTAAAAATATACTTCTTACCAATGATGAATATCCTTCTATATTTTTGGTTATTATTGCAATATCTTTATATCTTAACCCTTCATCTCTTACTAATCTTGTAATTTGCCTTGCTACTTGTTCTATTTCACTATATGGATTTTGAGCTAAAAACATATTGATATTTTTGTTCTCTTTTTGATATTTTTGTATTTTTATATTCCCTATATTATCACTTAAATGTTGTAATTCTTCTGTTTTAAATCTATATTGTTTTTCCAAACACACTGGTTCTTCTAACTTAAATCCATTTTCATCTATTAAATTTATGATTTTTTTCAAAGTTTGTTTATTAGAATAAAATATATCTGTATCAGGATTTGTATTCATTTCTAAGTTATCTATACACATTGTGATGTTTACTTGTTTTGCCTGTTCAATTAATTTTTTTATAACTTCATATTCTTGTCCGAGTAAATCCTGCAAATTCATCTAAATATATTATGCTATCTTTAATAAAATTTGTTTGCTCTACATTTTGACTAAGTATTGTTAATAAATCAGTATCTTCTATGTATTTCCCTTGTATTTGCTCTTCAAATTTCTCATAAATTAATATCATGTCTGATAATTTTGCTTTTAAATAATTATCTTCTGTTTTTTCTTGTTCCTCTTTTAAATTCTCAATTGTAATTCCATGTTTTTTAAATTCTTTTATTGTGTTCATACTTAATTCAATATTTTCATCTGATTTTCCTAAAAATTTTAAATCTTTTTTGTGCTTATTTAATATTGAATATATAAGCATTGCTTTTCCACATTTTGAAATTTGAGTTTTATTTGCTCCACCTATCTCATTTATAACTCTATATGCTAACCTACTTAATGTTACAACTTCTGCATTTAATACTGCATCTCGATTTACCGCTTCCATTAGCTTCTTTTCAGCAGTAAATGAAAATTGCTCTGGTGTTATCATATATATTTTTTTCTCTTTATCTATTAAGTTTGCTATCTCTTTAAAGCAAAACTCACTTTTTCCTGTTCCTGGTTTGCCATATATAATTCTTAAACTCAAATTTTTCACCTCCATGTCTCATTGGGGACGTTTCTAAGTGAGACATTTTGTCCCATTTTGGACACATCTTCTCTATGCTTCTCGCCTCCAATAAAATAAATATTGTTGTGCTAGCCCTGACAAATCTCCAAATTTCTCTTGAGCTATTTTTTCAATTTGCTTTTTATTTACCTTTGTTTCATCTTCGTTATGGATATATAAATCATTCATAACTCTTCTAACCCAAACATCAATTGGAAAAACTTCAAATCTTTTTAAATCTGAAAATAGTAAAATACAATCTGCAACCTTTGGTCCAACTCCTGATAAACTTAGTAATTGTTCTCTTACGTCCATAGTATTTGGATTATTCTTCATTTCTTCTAAATCTACTTTTTTATCCAATATCATCTGTGTTGTTTCATATAATCTTATATCTCTAAACCCTAAACCTAACTCTCTATATTCTTGAACTGTAACATTTTCTAAATCTTTAGCAGTTGGAAAAGTATAATATTTTGTATCATTCAATTCTATCTCTTTTCCATATTTTTTTGATAATCTTTCTATAATTCCTTTGATTCTTGGAATATTGTTATTTGCAGAAATTATAAAAGATATTATTGTTTCCCATAAATCTTGATTTAATATCCTTATTCCTTTTCCATATTCTATACTTTTCTTCATATTTTCATCTATTTTTTCTAGCTTACTCTTTATTTTTTGATAGTCTCTATTTAAATCAAAATATTTTTCTACTGTTTCTTTTATATTCTCTTTACAAATTCCTTTGAAAATAACTTCATTTCCTATCTTGTTGACATTTAAAACATTCTCTCCGAATACTCCTGTATAGCTCCCATCTTCTTGTTCATTCCATCTAAAGCATTGTCCACAATCAAATATATCTTTTAATTCAAATGAATCTATATTACTTATTTTATATTCTTGTTCTCCCATTTTTTGTTCTTCCTTTTATATTCTATTTTCATATACATTATACAATAAATTTACGCTTTTGAACACAGTTTTTAACAAATCTATCTCCAAATAGAAAAATGTCGCATAAGAAACGTCCCCATTGCGACATTATTCTTTTTTAAATCCTAATCCCACTACTTCTCTTGAATTAGTTATTATTATAAAAGATTTAGGGTCTATTTTTTTTGCAATCACTTTTATTCTATTCACATCTCCTCTTGAAGCTGCACACATCAAAATTAACTTATCTTCATTTGTATACATTCCTTTCCCATATATTCCTGTTGCTCCCCTTTGCACCTTTTCTCCAACTTCTTCTGCTATCTCCTCAGTTTTATCTGATATGATTAATAATAATTTTGTAAAATCTATTCCCTCAAATAAGATATCAATCATTTTTCCCATTAAATAAATTGCAATTGCTGAATATAATCCTATTTCTATTTCTTTAAAGAACACTACATTTAATGCAACTATTATGATATCTATTATCATTATTAGATTTCCTACTTTAACATTTGGTTTATATTCTTTTACTATAAAACTTACTATATCACTTCCACCTGTTGATGAACTTACTTTTAATATTATTGCAGTTCCTAAACCTAACAAAATTCCTCCATATATACATGCTAAAAACCTATCATTTGTTAATGGTTCGAATTTATCAAAAAAGTCAATGAAATATGATAAAGCAATCGTTCCTATTAATGATTTTACAAAAAAACTTTTTCCCACCTTAAAAAATGCCATCATAAATAACGGAACATTTATTAAAAGTATCATTGTTCCCATTGGAATTTTTAGCAGATAATATGTTATAGTAGCAACACCAGCTACTCCACCTGAAGATAATTGATTTGGTAATAGAAATAGCGAAACTCCTAACGCCATTATTAATGCTCCTATTATTGTTAAAACTATTTCTATTATTATTTTTGGTATATTATATTTTTCTTCTATATGCATAAAAACCACCTTTTACCTTATTATTGGTAAATAGTGGCTTTTTTATTCACAAAGATGTCGCGTTGGGGACGTTTCTCATGCGACATTGAGTGTTAAAAATTAGTATGATGTTA
>CAWVDV010000163.1:0-7930 GCA_963928115.1 Bacillota bacterium
AAAAATTCTAACAAAAAAACTAATAAAAATACTACTTATGTAAAAAAATTTAATACTAATATTGCTGGTGTTACATTCGATAATAGACAAGAATTGTTAAAAAAATGTACTGCAAATCAAAAAATATTTATAAAATGGGATAAAGATAATCCATATTCTAAAAATGGACATGCCCTATCTGTATTTACGACTATTAATAATAGAAGTGAACTATTAGGACATATTCCTGAAAGTCAAACTGATAAATTATTTTATGAATATGAAGAACAGTTTACAAATGATAGCTCTTTTACTATAAATGGATATATATTAAAAATAACAGGGGGTACTCAAGATAAGCCCACATTAGGTTGTGTGATAGAAATATAAAATCAAATAAAGGATAATGTGTTTAGTTTTTTGCGGAACACCACACATTATCCGAAGTGTAACCACTTTGAAAAGTGATTACTTTTGTATTATATATGAAAGGCTTTCATTTTTCAAGTGTTATAGAAAAAATAATTATGAAAAATGGAGGTTTTTTTATGGGACAAGTAACAGCTCGTAAAAGAGGAAAAACATGGGAATATAGATTTGAGGCTGCACCTGTAAATGGAAAGAGAATTCAGCACTCAAAAGGTGGATTTCAAACCAAAAAAGAAGCAATAGATGCTGGAACATTAGCAAAAGCTGAATATGATAGAACTGGAATAGCTTTTAAACCTAATGAAATGAGTTATTCAGATTATTTAGATAAATGGATTAAAGAATATGGTGAATTTGAATTAGATGCTGATACTATTTATGGTTATAAAAAATTAATTCGATTACATATAAAACCAGAGCTTGGAAAATATAAACTTAATACACTTGTTCATGAAATACTACAAAATTTTATAAAGAAAAAATTTGATGAAGGTTTTTCTAGAAATACTTTATCTGTAATGAAGAGTATTATAAATGGTTCATTAAATTATGCCGTATTTCCTTTAAAGTATATTGCCTTTAATCCTGGAGCAAATGTAAAACTCCCTTCTAAAAATTCTATTCCAAATACTCCAACAAGAGGTAAAAAAAGAGTTATTATTCCAGATGAAGTAATTGAATTAATTTTTAATCGTTTTCCAGAAGGAAGTTCAGCACATATACCTTTGTGCTTTGGATACTATTGTGGAATGAGGCAAGGAGAATGTTTTGCTGTTGATTTAGATAAAGACATTGACTTTGAAAATAAAATATTGCATTTGAGACATCAATTACAATTTATCAATAATTTTTGGACCATAAAACCACCTAAGTATAATTCTATTAGAGATGTAGACTTAAATAATAAAATGATTCAGCTTTTATTAAATGAAAAGGAAAGGCAAAATAAAAATAGAGAAAATTATGGAGAATACTATAAACAATTAAAAGTAAATGAAAAAGGACAGCTAAATTATGTAGAAGGAAAAAATATCAGATTAGCTACAATGCGAGAAAATGGAGAATTTCTTTCTCCTAGAATATTACAACATGTAGGAAGAGTTATTCATTATGAAAAAGGCATTGAATATAAAGATTATGATTTTCATTCATTAAGATATAAGCACACAACATTTTTATTAGCTAATGGTGCTGATTTAAAATATGTGCAAATGAGATTGGGACATAAAAGTATTAAAGTTACATTAGAAATTTATTACAAATTAACAGATGAAATTAGAAAAAATAATAAAAAATTTATAGAAATGCTTTAATTTTTTTTACACTTTAATGTGGACAAAATTTTTTTCGTGGACAAAAGGTGGACAAAACCATATTTCGGTATATGCCCACCTTTATTATTTTTATTTATGTATTTTATTAAACTTCAGTATTATCAACTATTTCATTGCTTCTTCTACTGCAACTGCTACTGCAACTGATGCTCCAACCATTGGGTTGTTACCCATACCGATTAATCCCATCATTTCAACGTGGGCTGGTACTGATGAAGAACCTGCAAATTGTGCATCTGAGTGCATTCTTCCCATAGTATCTGTCATACCATATGAAGCTGGTCCAGCTGCCATATTGTCTGGGTGTAGAGTTCTTCCTGTTCCTCCACCTGATGCAACTGAGAAGTATTTTTTACCTGCTGCTAATCTTTCTTTTTTGTATGTTCCTGCTACTGGGTGTTGGAATCTTGTTGGGTTTGTTGAGTTACCTGTGATAGATACATCAACATCTTCCATCCACATAATTGCTACACCTTCTCTAACATCATTTGCTCCATAGCATCTAACTTTTGCTCTTTCTCCGTCTGAGTATGGTATTTCTTCTATAACTTTTACTTTTCCTGTGAAGAAATCAAATTCTGTTTTTACATATGTAAATCCATTAATTCTTGAAATTACTTGTGCTGCATCTTTACCAAGTCCATTTAAGATAACTCTTAATGGTTCTTTTCTTACTTTGTTTGCAGATTTTGCAATTCCGATTGCTCCTTCAGCTGCTGCGAAACTTTCATGTCCTGCTAAAAATGCAAAACATTTTGTATCTTCTGATAATAGCATTGAAGCTAAGTTTCCATGTCCTAATCCTACTTTTCTATCATCTGCAACTGAACCTGGTATACAAAATGCTTGTAATCCTTCTCCAATTGCTTTTGCTGCGTCTGCTGCTTTTGTGCATCCTTTTTTGATTGCTATTGCTGCTCCTAATGTGTATGCCCAAGCTGCATTTTCAAAGCATATTGGTTGTACTCCTTTTACTATTTCATATGGATTAAATCCTTTGTCTGTACATATTTTTAATGCATCTTCAAAATCTTTTATTCCGTATTTTTCCATTATTGGTTTTATTTGGTCTATTCTTCTTTCATAACTTTCAAATGTTACTGCCATTTTTATTCCTCCTTATTAACATTTCTTGCCATGTTTATATGGTCTTGTTTTTATTCTTGTCTTGGGTCAATCTTCTTAACAGCTTCATCAAATCTTCCATATGTACCAGAAGCCTTTTCAATAGCCTCCATTGGATCCATACCTTTTTTGATGTTGTCCATCATTTTTCCCATATGAACATATTTGTATCCAATGATTTGGTCATCTTTATCTAATCCAAGTTCTACTATATATCCTTCTGTTAATTGTAAATATCTTGGTCCTTTTAATGTGCTTGAATAAATTGTTCCTACTTGTGAAGTATGTCCTTTTCCTAAATCTTCAAGTCCTGCTCCTACTGGAAGTCCTCCTTCTGAGAAAGCTGTTTGTGTTCTTCCATATACTATTTGTAAGAATAATTCTCTCATTGCTGTATTTATAGCATCACATACTAAGTCTGTATTTAATGCTTCTAATATAGTTTTTCCTGTTAAAATTTCTCCTGCCATAGCAGCTGAATGTGTCATTCCTGAACAT
Organism: Bacillota bacterium; assembly: GCA_963928115.1. Taxonomy (GTDB): domain Bacteria; phylum Bacillota; class Clostridia; order TANB77; family CAG-508; genus CAG-269. The sequence goes on from CAWVDV010000163.1 coordinate 3,366, forward strand.
CCTATTGTTTCAATTAGTGCTTCTTGAATAACTCCATCTTTAACATTTAAAGTTAATTTACATGCTCCTTGTTGTGGTGCACACCATCCAATACCATGTGTTAATCCTGATATATCTTTTATTTCTTTTGCTTTTACCCATTTTCCTTCTTCTGGAATTGGCGCTGGTCCATGATTAACTCCTTTTGCGACTGTACACATTTCTTCTAATTCCTTTGAATAAATCATCTTTTTTGCTCCTTTCATTGTTTCATTTTATTGTATAATTTACTTTAGACAAAAAGAAATTAAATTCTACATTTTTCTGTCTATATTTAATTGCTTATTAAATTGAATTTAATTTTCATTATCTAAATTTAATAACTATTTTTAATTACTTTTCTAGTCTAACTTGACCAGTAAAACCTATATCTTTTTTATTCTTATTGTAGAGGTCCGTCCCTAAATCCCTGTAAGTGGGATTGAAAGAACGTCCCCTAATCCCCTTTTTCTAATATTTGGTTTTTACTTGTTTTTTTGTTTTTTGTTGAGATATATTCTACATTTTGTGTTGGTTCAATATCTTCATATTCGTCTTTGCTGTATCCAATTCTGTTTTCTATGTCCTGTATGTATATTCCTGATTCATAGTGTTCTTTTCTAGTTAATGTTTTTGGTCCTATCATATATCTTTTTAGTATTTCTTTGTCTTCTTTGCTTACTTGGTCTGGTCCTATTTTTAAATTTTCATATCTCCATATTACATGTCTTTCATAACTATTAAAGTCACTATGACTAAAGTCTGTATAGTCATATTCAACTTTGAATTGGATTCCATGAATTGTCATGGTTAGATTTGTCCATAGTTCTTCTCTTTCAGACCTTTTAAATTCGTTTCTTAGTTCTTTTATTTTGTTAAATAGTATCGAAACTAATGTGACATATTGATTTTCGTCTAAATTGAATTTCGCTGGTATTTCATAGACATTTACAGGTTTCTTCTTTAATATTCCTTTTGGAATGTAATAGAAGAATAGTTCTCCTGTTTTTCCATCTTTATCTGGCTTGTCTAATACTGAACTATATAGGTACAAATCTTCCCATTTTTCTGGAATCATATAAAATAATTTTCTTTGTATATCTTCATATATTTCTTTTATCTTTCTTGTGTGATTTAACATATCCCTTTTATTCCTTATCTAATAAACTTTCTCCAGTCATTTCTTCTGGTTTTTCTAAATTCATTAAATCAAGCATTGTTGGTGCTAAATCTGCTAGTTTTCCACCTGATTTTAATTTTAAATCTTTATTTGGTGTTACTAATATTATTGGTACTGGGTTTGTTGTATGTGCAGTGTGTGGCTCTCCTGTTTTATAATCTATCATTTGTTCTGCATTTCCATGGTCTGCTGTTATGATTAGATTTCCTTGTTTTTCTTCTACTAGGCTAACTACTTTTCCTACACATTCATCAACTGTTTCAACTGCTTTTATTGCTGCTTCTAGACTTCCTGTATGTCCTACCATGTCTGTATTTGCATAATTTAATATTATACTATCATATTTATCTGATTTGATTGCTTCTAATACTTTGTCTGTTACTTCATATGCACTCATTTCTGGTTTTTGGTCATATGTTTCTACTTTTGGTGATGGTACTAATATTCTGTCTTCTCCTGGATATTGTTTTTCTTCTCCTCCATTAAAGAAGAATGTAACATGTGCATATTTTTCTGTTTCAGCTATTCTTAATTGTGTATATCCTAATTTACTTATATATTCTCCAAATGTGTTGTGTAGTGGTTCTTTCTTGAATGCGATGTGTACATTTGGCATTGTTTCATCATAATTTGTGAAACATACAAAGTATAAATCTAAATCTTTTTTAGTTTCAAATTCGTTAAATTCTGGATCCACTAATGTTCTTGTAATTTCTCTTGCTCTATCTGGTCTGAAGTTAAAGAATATTACACTATCATGTTTTCCTATTGTTGCTACTGGTTCTTCACCATTGCAAATTACTGTTGGTTCAACAAATTCATCAAATACTTCTTTTTGATAAGAATCTTCTATTGCTTTTACTGTACTGCCTGCTTTATTTCCTTCTCCATTTACCATTGCATTGTAGCATTTTTGGATTCTTTGCCATCTTTTATCTCTATCCATAGCATAGAATCTTCCTGAAATGCTTGCTATTTTTCCAACTTGTTTTTCTTCCATTTTTTCTTGCAATTTAACTATATATCCTTCTGCTGATGCTGGTGGTGTGTCTCTTCCATCTAAGAAGCAATGTACATATACATCTTCAAAATCTCTTCTTTTTGCCATTTCTAATAGTCCATATAAATGTCTATTGTGGCTATGAACTCCACCATCTGATACTAAACCTAAGATATGCAATTTTGAATTGTATTTTTTACAATTTTCAATTGCTGCTATAAATTCAGGATTTGAAAAGAAATCTCCATCCTCTATTGATTTTGTTATCCTTGTTAATTCTTGATATACAATTCTTCCTGCTCCTATGTTTGTGTGTCCTACTTCTGAATTTCCCATTTGTCCTTCTGGTAGTCCTACTGCTAGTCCACTTGTGTTTATATCTGTACTTGGATATTTTTTCATTAGTTTATCAATATTAGGTGTGTTTGCTAATTTTATTGCATTTCCATCTTTGTTTTGATTATCTCCAAAACCATCTAATATCATTAGCATTGTTAGTTTATCTTTCATTATTTTATCCTTCCTTTTCTTTTTTATTTTATCTTTCATCATTTAGTAGAGGTAATTCTTTCACCTTTTCTCCTTCTTGTGTTGATACTATATTTTTTTCTATCGAGTAAGCCTGATGAACAATATCTTTATCAAAATAATATGTTGTTGGATTAGTAATATCTATTCCTTGATATTGTTTCATATTTTTCAAATTTCTCATAAATTCATTCATAACTTCGTTTGCTTTTCTCATTTTTACCTCCATAACAAAAGATGCTGATTATTTTTCAAATTCAATTATCTTTTGAAACTCTTCAACCTTTAGGCTCGCTCCTCCAACAAGAGCTCCATCTATATCAGACATAGAAAATAACTCGCTTGCATTTGAACTCTTAACACTTCCACCATATTGTATTATAACTCCATCAGCCACATTTTGTCCATAGATTTCAGCAATTTTCTTTCTAATAGCCTTAACTGCATCATTAGCATCTTCCTTTGTTGCTGTTTTTCCTGTTCCAATTGCCCAAATAGGCTCATATGCAATAATAGTATTTTCAACCTGCTCATTAGTCAATCCGTCTAGTGCTAATTTAGTTTGATTTGTAATTATTTCTTCTACTTTTCCAGCTTCTCTTTGTTCTAGAGTTTCACCAACACATACAATTGGTTTTAATCCATTTTCAAAAGCTGCTTTTACTTTTTTATTAACTGTTTCATCTGTTTCATTAAAATATTGTCTTCTTTCTGAATGTCCTATAATAACATATTCAACATTAATAGATTTTAACATTTTTCCTGAAACTTCTCCTGTATATGCTCCGCTTTCTGCAAAGTGCATATTTTGAGCTCCAATTTTAATATTTGTGTTTTGTGCTGTTAATAGGGCATAAAATAGGTCTGTATATGGCACACATAAAATAACTTCATGTTCTGTGTCTTTTACTAATGGTGCTAAATCTTCAATAAATTGGATTGTTTCATTTGGAAGCATGTTCATCTTCCAGTTTCCTGCAATTACTTTTCTTCTCATACTTTTCTCCTTTCAGGGATTAGGGGACGGTCCTCTAAATCCCTGTTTTTAGGGATTTTGGGACGGACCTTTGCCTAAATCCTATTTTTTAATAATTCTTTCCTTTTTTCTTTTAGAATTTCTAATATTTCATTGAAATCATTCCAATAAATAAAAGTATAATTTTCATCTTGATTATCTCTTTTTTCTTGCATTTCTTCAAGTGTCATATATTTTAAATCAGCTACTTCTTCTTTTTGCATGCTATAGTCTTCTATATTATAGTTTACTTTTGTAAAGAAGCTGTAAGTAAAGTGATGGTTGCTATTGTCTTGTTTTTCTGATTTTTCTATAGATATTAATTCCCAATTTTCAGCTGGAATTACAACACCTATTTCTTCTTTTGCTTCTCTTTGTACTGCTTCTAATGGTTTCTCTCCTGCATCTACATGTCCTCCTGTTTTAAACCATTTGCTTCTATTTTCTGGTTTGCAACATGCAGATTTTTGAAATAGTATTTCGCCTTTTTCATTCATTATCCAAGCTCCAACATGTCTATGCCATAGACCTTTTTCATGAACTATATTTCTTTCTTCTGCTTTTCCTATTAAATTATTGTTTTCATCTACAATGTCTAATAATTCCATTAATTTTCCTCACTTTTATCTTACAACTTTTTCAATACATTTATTTTTTATTACTTCTATCAATTCATTGACAGATTTTTCTGTATAATCATTATAAAAAATATAATCAAATTGATTTCTTAAATTTGCATTTGAATTGAAATTTTTAATATGTTCTTCAATTTCTTTTAATCTGTCCTGTTCAATATTTTTAGGTAACTTTCTCTCTTTTAATTT
>CAWVDV010000164.1:0-3734 GCA_963928115.1 Bacillota bacterium
AATAAAAAATGAACAACCTCAAATTCTAGTCCAATTATATAGGATTAGGTTTGAGGTTTCAATACGTCTTTTTGTTGACCGCTTACAAATAATATCTAAAAGAAATCTAAAGGATTTTGATATTTTCCATCAATTCTAATTCCAAGATGAAGATGACAACCAGTCGTAGCACCATTTGTAGGCTTTCCACTAGAATCAGAATATTGATTACCCTTAACACCATACACATATTTAGGACCAACAGTTCCAATAACTTGTCCTTGTTTAACAATATCTCCAACTTTCACAATATAATTTGGAGAACAATGACAATAAGTAACTCTAAAATTATCAAAAGAAAGAGTAATAGTATATCCACCAGCACCTAAAAATTGAGTAAAAGTAATTTCACCATCTGCTACTGCAATAAATTTAGTACCTTCAGGTGCAGGAATATCAATACCAGAGTGAGAAGAAGAAGCACCACTTGTTGGAGACACACGTTTGCCAAAATATGAACTTATCCTAGTATATCCGAGGAAGAGGCCATACAAATCCGTTTGGGTTAAAATCAATAATTTCTCCAGAAATATTTGAATTAGAATTGTATCCTGAGCTAAAATATGGTATAAAAAATATGCAGATAAAAATTATTATAAATATAGTAAATGAATAAAAGATTTTAAAAAAATTTTGCAAATAAAAACACCTCGAAAAAAATAATAATGATATAAAATATGGCAGGGGTAGAAGGATTCGAACCCTCACAGGCGGTTTTGGAGACCGATGTGCTACCATTAACACTATACCCCTATAAAAATAATATATTGATAACAACATTAATATATTAGCATAAAAATAAATATTTAGCAAGATTTTTTTCAAAAAAATTAAAATTATTTATAATGAATATAATTAAATATAGGAGAGGAATGTGAGTAAAAATGAAAAACTTAACAGTTGAAGATATTTTAAAAGTTACAAAAGGAGAATTAGTTATAGGAAATGAAAAATTAGAATGTGAAAACTTTTCACGAGATACAAGAAGCATACAAAAAGGAGATACATATATTGCTATAAAAGGTGAGAATTTTGACGGGAATATATTTTGGAAAGACGCTTTCGAAAAAGGTGCTGATTGTGTAATAGTACAAGATATAGAATTTTCTAATGAAGACTTAAAAGAATTTGATGATAAAACAATAATTAAAGTAGCAGATACTATGCAAGCACTTTATGAAATTGCATCATATAAAAGAAAAATAAACAATATACCAGTAGTTGCTATAACAGGTAGTGTAGGAAAAACTAGTACAAAAGATATGGTTGCAAGTGTAATATCACAAAAATACAAAACATTAAAAACAATAGGAAACAATAACAATAACATAGGCTTACCATTCACAATTCTAAGATTAAAAGATGAAGAAATAATGATACTAGAAATGGGAATGAATCATTTTGGAGAAATTCATCTTTTAAGTAATATTGCAAAACCTAATATTTGTGTGATAACAAACATAGGAACATCACATATAGGAAACCTTGGTTCAAAAGAGAATATTTTAAAAGCTAAATTAGAGATATTAGATGGAGCAGATAATCCAACTATAATCATAAATAATGATGATGAATTATTACATAAATGGTATTTAGAAAACAAAGATAGTAGAAAAATTATTACATATGGAATAGAAAACAAAAGTGATATAATGGCTAAAGATATGATTTTAGAGCAAGAAAAAAGTACATATAAATGCAACATAGATGGAAAAGAAATGGACGTAGAAGTTCCAATAGCGGGAAGACATTTTGTATTGAATTCTCTATGTGCTACAACAGTTGGAATTACTTTAAACATAGATTCTAGTAAAATAATTAATGGAATAAAAAATGTTGAATTAACTAAAAAGAGAATGGATATAAAAGAAATAAATGGCATAAAAGTTATAAATGATGCATATAATGCAAGCCCAGAAGCAATGAAGGCAAGTCTAAATTATTTATCATCATTCAAAGACAATAGAAAAATTGCAGTATTAGGAGACATGTTTGAATTAGGAGAATATGCTGAAAAGTTACATAGACTTGTTGGTGAAGAAGTATATAAAAACAATATAGATATTTTAGTTTGTGCAGGTGAGAATGTAAAACTAATGGCAGATGAAGCTTTAAAAAATGGAATGAAGAAAGAAGATATATACTATTTTGAAGATAAAGATGAAATTTTAGAAGTGTTGAAAAATATAGTAAAGACAGGAGATATAGTTTTATTTAAAGCTTCTAATGGAATGAAATTTTATGAGTTAGTGGATAGATTTATCGACATGATTAGATAAAGTAATAGTATGCTAAAGTATAAGTTTTGTGAATCTAGGTTTACGTAATATTATAGATTATCAAGAATTTCACCAATAAAATCCTTGACATTTCCTAAATTAGAGCATATAATAATGACAACAAAATAGTTACGGTGAAAAAGAAAAAATATGATAACATTTATTCTTAGAGAATTGGTGATGGTGGGATACCGATAATAAATGCATATGGGGAGCTTTGGAGTAACATGCCAAATTAAGGTGCTTAAAACTTCAATTAATTTTAATATTAATCTAAGTTTTAGGAATTAGGGTGGAAACGCGGAATATAACTTTCGTCCCTAGCAAATCAAAATTATGCTAGGTATGAAAGTTTTTTTGACTTTCATATTATAGCAAATAAAATTAAAGGGAGGAATTTTTATGTTAAAATCAATGGACACACTAGTTGCACTATGCAAAAACAGAGGATACATTTATCCTGGATCAGAAATTTATGGAGGACTAGCAAACACATGGGATTATGGACCATTAGGTGTTGAACTAAAAAATAACGTAAAAGAAGCATGGAGAAGAAAATTTATACAAGAAAATGAATACAATGTAGGACTAGATGCGGCAATATTAATGAATCCAACTACTTGGGTAGCCTCAGGACATGTTGGAGGATTTTCAGACCCCTTAATAGATTGTAAAGAATGTAAAACAAGACACAGAGCAGATAAACTAATTGAAGAATGGGCACATGAACAAGGAAAAGATATGATAGCAGATGGAATGTCTGACGAAGAATTAGTTAATTTTATAAAAGAAAATCAAGTACCATGTCCAAATTGTGGAAAAACAAATTTTACGGATATAAGAAAATTTAATCTAATGTTTAAAACATTTCAAGGTGTAACAGAAGACAAAACTTCTGAAATATACCTAAGACCAGAAACAGCGCAAGGTATATTTGTTAATTTTAAAAATGTTATGAGAACAACAAGAAGAAAAATACCAATGGGTATTGCTCAAATTGGTAAAGCATTTAGAAATGAAATAACACCAGGAAATTTTACATTTAGAACAAGAGAATTCGAACAAATGGAATTAGAATTTTTCTGCAAACCAGGAACAGATTTAGAATGGCACAAATATTGGAAAGATTTTTGTGAAAATTGGTTATTAAATTTAGGAATGAAAAAAGAAAATATTAGATTAAGAGACCATTCAAAAGAAGAATTATCACATTATAGCAATGCGACAACAGATATTGAATTTGCATTTCCATTTGGATGGGGAGAATTATGGGGAATTGCAGACAGAACAGACTTTGACTTAAAAAGCCATATGAAAGTCTCAAAAGAAGACTTTTCATATACTGATGCAGAAACTGGAGAAAAATATGTACCATATTGTATAGAGCCATCTTTAGGAGCAGATAGAGTAGCTTTA
>CAWVDV010000165.1:0-5265 GCA_963928115.1 Bacillota bacterium
AATAGGATTTTTACTTATCCTTTCAAATTCTTTTAGATGTGGTGTTAATATAATTCTATTCTTAGCTTTTTTAAGAATATTTAAGTCCATGTTTGCTAGAGTATTTAATCCATCTGCATCAATTATACATGGGATATTTTTTTCTTCTAATATATATGCTAATATTTTTTCATTATCCTTTCCGCTTCCCCATCCCATTCCGATAGCAAGTGCTTTTATTTTTTCTAAGGATTTATCTATTTCTTCTTTATTAAATATCATTTTATTATCTTCATCATTTGAAATTGGATACATGGTTTGTTCTAATAAATATGGTGCTATTGATACTTCTATACTTTTTGGTACAATTAATCTTACCACTCCGGCATCCACTTCTTATACTTGAAGCACTCATATTTGCTAGTTTGATTGCTCCTGAATAGTCCATGCATCCACCTAGTATCCCTACATATCCATAATCACCTTTATGTGTGTCTCTTTTTCTTTCTTTAAATATTTCTTTTAAATCTGATTTTTTTATTTCTTTTATATTATCCAAAACAAATCACCTCATAAAATATTTACAAGGTGATTATATCATATTATGAACATCTAAAACAGTTATTATTTAATTATTGTTGTATCCAATCTTCATCATTTATATATTCTATTGTGTATCCGCTTAAACTGTTTATGTCTGGAACTGCCACATCTTCATCTGTTACTGTTCCGAATTCATATTTATATTCTTGTATATTATCATTTACTTCTTTTACAACTCGCGTTCCTGTATAAAAACTTTTTCGTCCTTCTCTGTTTATTATTTTTATTGGCAATCCTGTTTCTTTATCAATCCACATTTCCCAATTTTTTGCTCTTTCAAATCTATTGTTTAATACATAATATTTTTTTCCTACTTGATATGTATCTGTATTTATTGACATTATGAATGCTGTTCCCATTTTTAATATAAAGCTATTTGTATCAAATGGTAAATTTACTCCTTTCAAATTTTCTTCTTTATTAGCCATTTTTGTAAATTCACCTTTTTCTACTGTTATTTTTTTATTACCTTCTGAAATATAGATACTTTCATCTGAACCTGCTGTTGCATATTTAGTAAAATTTGTTTCAATTCCTTCTTCTGTATACATTTCAGATATTGACTTACATTTTCCATCTTTATAATATGTTCTTGTAACTACTGTTTCTCCTTCTCCTATAATATCTGTTGTCTCTTTATAGAAGTTGTTTGAGTTTAAGCTGTTTTCTGCTTTATTTGATATGCTACATATTGTAATAAATTGATATAAATAAATTCCTAATAATATTAGTAATATGATTCCTAATGCTATTAATATTGATTTTATTCTTGCTTTTCTTCTTATCTTCTTTAAATAGTCAATTTCTTTTTCTTGATTATTTTCGTTTTCTTTGATGTCTTTTCTTATATCTTCTAGTCTTTTTCTGCATTTCTCACATTCTGACAAGTGTTTTTCAACTAATTTTTTTGATTCTGCATTTAATACTCCATCTACATATCCTAATAGTAGGTCTTGCACTATTTCACACTCAGTTTTTCTTTCCATTTTCATTTACCTCCCTTATTTTTTGCTTAGCACGATAAAATGTAACTCTTGCCCAATTAGGTGTTTTTCCTAATATTTCGCCTATCTCAATAAAATTTAGGTTTCCTACCATTCTTAGATACATTACTTCTTTTGATTGTTCGTCTAGCTTTTGCATGTCTTTAAATAGTTTTAGTTTTTCTTCTTTTTCACAAATTATATCTTCTGTTGTTTGAGCTTCTTCTATTTCTTCGTTTAAATCATTTATTGATATGTTTTTATTTTTTTTGCTCTTTTTTAGCTCTTTATACCATAGATGTTTTGCAATTTGACATAGCCATACTGATATTTTGCAGTCTCCTCTAAATTTATTGATTTGTTTTATTGCTATTGCAAAAGTTTCTTGTGTTAGTTCTTCTGCGATTTCTTCTTTACCTGTTAAGCAGAATAGGTATTTGTATACTGTGTTTGAATATTGTTTATATACTTCTTCTATATTCTGCATAACTTTACCTCCTTCTATTTTATAAGAGAGTTTTTTATTTATTTTATTACAATTTTTTTGAAATTTGTTAAAATTTTATGAATTTTTTTAATTTTTTATTTTGTTCTAGTATTAAATTTGACATAATTATTTACTTTTTGTTTTTTTTCTGATATAATGTTTACATCATTTCAATAATGAAATGTATGTTCTAACTAGAAACATCATTAAAAGGAGGTATGATTATGTCATTTAACAAAACCTCTCTTGTTCGGCAATTAGTTCCTAAAAGCTATCATTTTGATGGCTACAATGAAATTAATTGTCCAAATTCAAGAGACAAACCATTCTTCTCAGATAATGTAATCCCAATGGGAGAATATTATCTAAGTATTCGACTTGTAAATCAGAATATGATTTCTCTCGAGTATTCAAGCATTTGTAGCTATGGTAAAATCACTTTCAAACCATATGCATTAAGTTTAGATTCTTATATATCTAAACTTAAGACAGCGATACAGGAAGGAAGCGATTTTATAACATTTGAGATTCAACCAGAATATGATGTCAATTCTAACTTCTGTAGTAGATGTTCAGAGAAAAATGAAGATTGTATTCAATTGCGGAAGAATCTTCCTAAAAAAGTATTAGCTGCTGTTTCATTTAATACAACAGATATTAAGAGAGCACTAGCTATGTACTTCGGAATTAGTAACCAATATTCAAATGTTTCAAATGGAGGTAAAAACATGAAGAAAAAGAACAACATTTTTGGGATGAATTTCGAGTTAGGTCTTTCGAAGGATTCTAACATTGCATCAACTCTTATGGGAGTTGCTGTAAGAAACCCGGAATCCGGAAATTGGTATGTTTTCGATTCGGCTACAAATAGCCGGAAGAACATTGCCAACTTAAAAATGGGTAACTTTCCTATTTTTCTGTTACCGACCAAGACACTTGAAGTCAGTGATTTGGTAAAAATGAATGGAAAATATTACTATGTAAAATCCGTAAATCCTAATAACACTATCACTTTGTTAGGTTCTACTGATGGTGTTATCCACGAAATGCTTCCGGAAGAAAGTATCATTCCCGGCATGACCCTTTATACTAAGGTCGTTGCTTTTGATACAAAATCCTTAATGGATACCTCTTCCAAGGAAAACATGAGCGGAAATGTGCTGGCTGCTATGTGTATGATGCAGTGGGCAAATGGTAATCAGGATGAATTTTCACTTGATAACATCGATGATGATTCATTCAACGGACTTGGATCTTGCTTGCCTGTAATCATGGCGATGAATGGCGGTAACATTGGTGGTATGTTTTCCAACAGTGATGGAAGTCTTAATCTGCCAATGTTGATGATGCTTGGTTCAAATTCTGATGATGATTCAAGTGATATGATGCAGATGCTTGTTTTATCACAGCTGCTTGGTGGCGGTAGTAATAATCCTCTTTCAGGTATTACACCGACTGTAACTACTCCGGTAGAACCTTCTACTGAAAATAAAGTAGTTTGTGAAAAGTGCGGAAAAACATATCCTGAAGGAACAAACTTCTGCCCTGCATGCGGAGGTAAAACAAAGGCTCTTGCAACCACTTGTAGAAAATGTGGCACTGTTTTAATGCCTGGTGCCCTTTTCTGCCACAACTGTGGTACAAAAGTATCTATGGATACTTGTCCTAATTGTGGTCATGCAATTGAGGGAAATGAAAACTTCTGTCCTGGTTGCGGAACAGCTTTAAAAAAGCAGGTAAAAACCAAGGCTCCTACTGTAGAAGAACCATCTGAGGCAAAGACTGAAGTTACGCCGGAAGCGTGATTCTATGGGAATTAATTACAGAAAGCGAATGCTTTTAAGAGAAGATGTTTTGATGAAATGTGAACACTGCAAAAAACTTTATTCAGTAGATACTAAATTTTGTCCAAATTGTGGTACTAAACTCATTTCAGAAAAAACAAAGGTTTATGCCAATATAGGAAAACATGGTATAACTTCTTTAAGTTATAAATTACCTGATGGAACTACAATTAATTCTAAAGGTAATATAACAATTCCTTTGGCAAATGGTATATCATATACTGCTAAGAAAAAATAGCTAATATTTTTTCAAAAACCGTGGCAATGTTTTAAAACAAGCCACGGTTTTTTTTGTATGAAATTATATTATCTCGTGTCATTCCATTAGTTGCATGAATATTATATAATTTCTTTACTTTGGCATCGAGAATTCTCCATGCAGTTTCAAGAAATTTATCATTTTTTATTGATTTTTGTTTACCGCATTCAAAATATTTTATATATTCATCAACTTGGTCTAAACAAGTAAATACAATATTTATCTTTGCAGGATAGATTAGATTCTTTAAATCTTTATTTATTTCATTAATAAGAATATCAAAATCTAAATAACCAAATCTTAACGCTCCTTGATATTCATTTGGAACATTTGTTAAATCAGTAATTTTTGAATATGGTTTTCCCATAAGTTCTCTTTTCAATGGTCCTGCTCCATGTTTTGTTATATAGCATCTACTCATATAATAAATATTTATAGCGCCTTTAAAATCTCTGTCACTTAAAATACTCATTACATTTTTTATTCCTGTGTTGGATGTTGTAACATGTGGAAAATATTCAACATTGTTTTGATCAAGAAGTAATCCTTGTGCTCCTTCAAAAACAATATTATCATATTTGCTGATTATTACATCACCAAGTATTTGAACATTCTCAATAAATTCTTCTGCGTAAAATAAAAACATATCTATATTGTCCTTATCAGTTATTAATTTCTGATACTCAATTGGTAAATCAGAAATCGTCAAGTTATATTCCTTTTTTAAACGCATCTGAACATATTCATTTTGAATTGCTAATAATTTTTTAACCAATCTGTCTTTAAAAAGTAAATCTATTACTGTTATCTTGTATTTTTTTAATTTACTTCTTTCAACAGTTTCGTTAATTCCAAATCCACAACTACCGTGTCTATTTTCACCTCTAAGAATTTCTATTACTTGATTAATATAGACGTCCCATGGTGTAGTAACAAGGCAATCCGGATTTACAAATTCACAAGGAATTATGTTAAAACTTTCCTTTAGTTCTCGTAATTCTTTTGAAAAAGCTCCTGTATTTACTATAAAATACTCACTTAAATAAGTTTTGGCTCCTGCAAAAGTTCCTGCTCCAAAGTGTCTAAAAGCATGCCGCTTATTATCTGGAG
>CAWVDV010000166.1:0-8563 GCA_963928115.1 Bacillota bacterium
TATTAAAGTGTATGTAACTGTTGATCGGCAAAGAGCAACTCAAGTATCAATTCCAATGGATATCGATGAAGTTCAACTTAAAGCTCAACTTAGAGACTTAGGGTATATTTCTTCTTATCGTAATTCCTATCTTACTACCAAAGTTTATCTTGATGATAATGGTAGTGGAAAGGAAATCTGTACTAATGAATATCGTTCATTACAAGAATTAGGAATTAAAGAAGGAAGTGGTATCATCATCGTGCCTGGAGAACCAGAGCCTAGACCTATATATAGAGATCCCTTTTCTATGAGATGCTTATATGGTTGTCCTATGGCACAAAGTGTGGAAAATGCAATCACTCAGGCTGAACGTTATTCAGATGATGATAGTTCAATAACAACCGGTTCTATTTACGAATTTGATTAATAGAAAGGAGAACTTAATGGAAAATTACTCAACTTGTAAATATCCATTGCATACACTCTTTTTTGAAGTAACTAGCCGATGTAATGCACTTTGCGACCACTGCGGTAGTAGATGCAATGCTAGTAAAAGGGATGAATTGTCTCCTGAAACTTTCAAAAAAGTACTTGATGACGTAGCTAAAAATTTTGGTACAAAAACTATTATGCTTAACATCACAGGTGGCGAACCTCTTATGAGAAAAGATTTGTTTGAAATTACTGGATATGCAGACAGTCTTGGCTTTAAATGGGGATTAGTAACTAATGGTATGTTAATAACAGATGATGTTATAAGAAAAATGAAAGAAACACACATGTCAACAATTACAATTAGTCTTGATGGAATGAAAAAGACTCATGAAGAATTTAGGCATGTACCTGGTTCTTTTGATAAAATTATTTCTGCAATTGAAAAACTTAAAAAGAGTAATTTTATTGAACATATTCAGGTTACTTTCATAGCAACTAAAAGTAACATTTCTGAATTACCAGAGGTTTATCGCTTATTAAGTATGTTGGAAATTGACTCACTAAGAATTAGTGGTGTTGATCCTATTGGTAGAGCCAAAGACAATGAAGATTTAATGCTAAATCAAGAAGATTATTTTTTCCTTTTTGACTTTATGAAAAAGCATTCTACTTCCCCACTTCCTGTGGTCTGGAGTTGTACTCATTACTTTGGTAATACTGAAAGAAGTTTAGATCCTACTGGCAAGAAATTTGCCTGCTATACTGGAATTCATATTGCATCAGTTCTTTCTAATGGCGATATTTTTGGATGTCCTAACATTCCAAGAAGAAAAGAATTGATACAAGGCAATGTTTTAAAAGATGATTTTTGTCAAGTTTGGAAAAACAATTTCGAATTCTACAGAAATCCTAATAGAACAAGAGCCAAACAGTGTGAAGATTGTGAATATTGGGATTATTGCAAAGGAGATAGTTTTCACACCTTTGATTTTGAAACTAATATTCCACAATTTTGTTATAAGGAAATTTTTTCAAGAAAAATTTATCCAGTCAATTCTGAAGATGTAACCTATGATGGTATTATTGCATCACTAGTTCAAAAAAATGGAACAATGAAGCATTTAACTATTAGACCATCTAAATTTGAGCCACAGAAAACAGTAATATTTACACCACAAGCTACAAAGGATTTAATTAACATTTTTCATTATGGAGAATATCATCCTAGTAACTTGTATGAGCAACAGGCTGCACTAATTGGAAACAATTTCAATGGCATTTCTTTGGTAAAATATGTCATACCAGCAATTTTATACAATAGAGCTGGAAATATGGCTACAATGGATGATTTCTGTTTAAGTCAAATTATGGATGAGGTTTCAATTATAAATGAAAACATATCCAAATCTGACCATATTTATCAGGATTCATATGGAGATGTCAGTTTCCTTGGATTTGCACATAGTCATCCAGGGAATACAGATTTTAGATTTAGTATCAATGATACTAAAAATCACAAAGACTTTGTGAAACGTTGTGGTGATTTTTTGTCTATTATCCTCAATCCTCAAAAGGAAAAAATTGTGTGCTTTTCAGGGCCAGATTGTGTTCAGTCAAAATTAATATTGTTATCTAAATGACTACAAAATGCAGATAAGCTATAATTATAGCTTGTCTGCATTCTATTTGTTTAAATATTTCTTTAAAAATTTTCCTGTATAACTTCTTTCATTATTACATATTTGCTCAGGTGTACCAACTGCAACCACTTCTCCACCATTGTCTCCACCTTCTGGTCCTAAATCTATTATGTGGTCACATGTTTTGATTAAGTCTAAGTTATGTTCAATTACAATTATTGTGTTTCCTGTGTCTACTAATCTTTGTAATATATCAACTAATTTATGAACATCTGCTATATGAAGTCCTGTTGTTGGTTCATCTAATATATATAATGTTTTTCCTGTTGCTTTTTTAGATAGTTCTGTTGCAAGTTTTACTCTTTGTGCTTCTCCACCAGATAATGTTGTTGATGGTTGTCCTAGTTTGATATAGCTTAGTCCTACATCATATAATGTTTGGATTTTTTGTTTTATACGTGGTACTTTATCAAAGAATTGTAGTGCTTCTTCTACTGTCATATCTAAAACATCTGCAATTGTTTTTCCTTTATATTTTACTTCTAATGTTTCTCTGTTATATCTTTTTCCTTTACATACCTCACATGGTACATAAATATCTGGTAAAAAGTGCATTTCTATTTTGTGAACTCCATCACCATTACAACTTTCACATCTTCCTCCTGCAACATTGAAACTAAATCTTCCTTTTTGATATCCACGTACTTTTGCTTCTTCTGTTGCTGCAAATAGGTCTCTTATGAAGTCAAATACTCCTGTATATGTTGCTGGATTTGAACGTGGTGTTCTTCCTATTGGTGATTGGTCTATATTTATTATTTTATCAATATTATTTAGTCCTTTAACAGCTTTACATTTTCCTGGTTTTTCATTTGAACCATTTAATTCTTTTGCGATTGTTTTATATAATACTTCATTTACAAGTGTTGATTTTCCTGAACCTGAAACTCCTGTTACGCAGTTAAATACTCCTAATGGGAATTTTACACTTATATTCTTCAAATTGTTTTCAGTTGCACCTTGTACTTCAATTACTTTTGTTTTTGTATGTTTTCTTCTTTTTTTAGGTACTGGTATTTGTTTTCTACCACTTAAATATTGTCCTGTTATTGAATCTTCAACTTGTTTTACTTCTTCTGCTGTTCCGCTGCGCCATTACTTGTCCGCCATGAGTTCCAGCACCTGGTCCAATATCAATTATTTGGTCTGCTGCATACATTGTATCTTCATCATGTTCTACAACAAGTAATGTATTTCCTAAATCTCTTAATTTCTTTAATGTTGCTAATAACTTATCATTATCTCTTTGATGTAACCCTATACTTGGCTCATCTAAGATATATAATACTCCTGTTAAACCTGAGCCAATTTGTGTTGCTAAACGGATTCTTTGAGCTTCTCCACCAGATAATGTTCCTGCATTTCTTGATAGTGTTAAATACTCTAATCCAACATCCATTAAAAATTGCAATCTTTGGTCAATTTCTTTTAATATTAATTCTGAAATCATTGCCTCTGTTTTATTTAAGTCTAAATTATTTAAGTATGCTTTAATTTTATCAATTGACATTTCTGTTAATTCATTTATGTTTTTATCTCCTACTTTTATTGATAAAATTTCCGGTTTTAATCTTGCTCCATGACAATCATAACATTCTGAATTTGTCATATACATTTCATAAAAATCTCTCATTCCTTGAGATTTTGTTTCACTATGACGTCTATCTAAGGTTGGTAATACTCCTTCAAATGGTGCTGTGAATTTTCTTGTACCTGCATAAGATGAATATTCAAAGTCAATTTCTTCATCACCTGTACCATATAAAATCTTTTCCATAAACCATCTTGGTAAATCTTTTATTTTTTTGCCTTTTATATCTATACCATAATGTTTTCCTATTGCTTCAAAATACATTTTTGCCATTGTGTCGCCTTTTTTCATAGTGCTTGCGCCAAAGGCTTTTATACCATCATAAAGTGTTTTGTTTTTATCTGGAACTATTAAATCTTCATCCATTTTCATTAAATATCCTATACCTGTACAAGTTGGACAAGCACCAAATGGATTATTAAATGAAAACATTCTTGGTGTTAATTCTGGAAAACTAAATCCACAATCAGGACATGCATAATTGCAACTATATAGTTTTGGCTCTTTTCCTACAATATCTATTAAAACTAATTGATTTGCATGTTTCAGTGCTACTTCAACTGATTCTGTTAGTCTACTTAGAATATCTGGTTTTATAACTAATCTATCAACTATAAGTTCTACATTATGCTTCTTTTTTCTATCTATCTCTATATCATCAAAAAGTTCATATACTTCTCCATCTATTCTTACTCTTACAAATCCTTCTTTTTGATATTCCTGTAACTGTTTAGCAAACTCTCCCTTTCTTCCTCTAACAACTGGTGCTAATACTTGGATTCTTGTTCCTTCTTCTAATGTCATTATATTGTCGATTATCTGGTCTATTGACTGTTTTTCGATTTTTTTATGACAGTTTGGACAATATGGTACTCCAATCCTTGCATACAAAAGACGTATGTAGTCATATATTTCTGTTACTGTTCCAACTGTTGAACGAGGATTTTTTGATGTGGTTTTTTGGTCTATTGAGATTGCAGGAGATAATCCATCTATTCTTTCAACATTTGGTTTTTCCATTAACCCCAAGAATTGTCTTGCATATGATGATAGACTTTCTACATATCTTCTTTGTCCTTCAGCATATAATGTGTCAAATGCTAAACTAGATTTTCCAGAGCCTGAAAGTCCTGTAATTACTACTAACTTATCTCTTGGTATTTCTAAATCTATGTTTTTTAAATTGTGTTCTTTTGCACCTTTTATAATTATTTTATCGTTCATAATTTTCCTCCGTTTTGTACGAATATTATATATGCAATTTAACTAAAAGTCAATATTTTAGAGAACACTTTTTCGTATTTTTTATTTTTTTAGGCACCCTATATTAGAGTGCCTTTGGTCAGTTTGAATTATTTCAAATTTTAAAAAAAACCATCACAAACATCATTATCAATGTAGAATTGCATTCTATAATCAATATCTTTTTCTATGCCAAATCCTTCTGTAATATACTCGAATGTTTTACCTGTATCGATTTTTAACTGTTCTTTAAAAATAATCTGCTCACATTCTTCATAATTTACTTCTAATTTATACATTGTTTTTTTAATTTCTAATTCCAAAATTTCTTGTATTTGTTCTGTTTTTATATTAAAAGTAAATTGAATATAAGCATCTACATTTTTATGAGCGAACTCTTCATCTGATATAAACCTATAAACACATACTCCAAAGCAATTCTTTGGATTATCTGGTATATATCCGAATTCTTCTGGGTAACCTATATCTGCAGTATATCTCCGTCCATTATATTCAAAATAATGACCAAAGCAATCCATATATTCCTCTTCATCATAACCATTATATAATATATCATCTTTTTTATATTGGTATAAATGATAAAAAGCATTATATAATTCGTTAAAAGTTTTTGTTATGATTTTTTTCCGTTTTTCTTCCTTCATCTAATTACCTCCATTACAAATTTGCATACTAGAGTAACTTATGTTAAATCTAGCCTGACCTACTAGATAAGAAAAATAATAAAATACTTTATGTATAGTATTTTACCATATATTTTTTAAAAAATAAACTATTTTTAAATAAATAATCTATTTTTAATCAAAATATTCCTACAATTTCTCCATTTTTATCAATATCAATATTTTCTGCTGCAGGTATTTTTGGAAGTCCAGGCATAGTCATAATTTTACCTGCAAGAACTACTATAAATCCTGCACCTGCTTTTAACTCCACATTTCTAACATGTATATTATATTCATTTTTACATTCTAAGTTTTTTGCATCATCTGAAAAAGAATACTGTGTTTTAGCAATACAAACAGGTAAATCCCCATAACCTAGCTTTTCTATTTTTTCAATCTCTTTTTCCGCTTCTTCTGAATATTCAACATCTTTTGCTCCATAAATCTTAGTTGCAACTTTTTGTATTTTTGATTTAATACTTTCATTTAATTCATACATATATTTAAGATTTTCTTTTTGTTCAGTCAATTTTACCAATTTGTTTGCAATATCAGTTGCACCTTCTCCACCTTTTGCCCAACCTTCTACTAGGCTTAGTTCAATTCCTTTTTGTTTTAGTTTTTGCTCTATAAAGTCAATTTCTTTTTGAGTATCTTGGTTATATCTATTTAATGCAACTATAACATTTAATCCAAACTTATTTTTAAGATTATATATATGTCTGTATAGATTATCCATTCCTTTTTCTAAACCTTCTAGATTTTCCTCTTGTATTTTTTCTTTTTCTACTCCACCATGATATTTAATTGCTTTAATCGTCGCAACTAATACTACTGCATCTGGTTTTAATTCTGCTTTTCTACATTTAATATCTAAGAATTTTTCTGCTCCTAAATCAGCACCAAATCCTGCTTCTGTTATAACATAATCTCCTAGTTTTAAAGCCATTCTAGTTGCAATAATACTATTACATCCATGAGCAATATTTGCAAAAGGTCCACCATGCACTATTGCTGGTGTGTGCTCCAATGTTTGTACTAAATTAGGTTTAATGGCATCTTTTAAAAGAACTGTCATAGCACCTTGCACATTTAGTTGTTTTGCATATATTGGTTCTCCTTCTTTATTATAGCCTACTAAAATATTTCCAAGTCTAGTTTTTAAATCTTCTATATTTTCTGCCAAGCAAACAATTGCCATAATTTCAGATGCAACAGTTATATCAAAAGAATCTCTACGTGGTACTATTTTCTTTTCTCCAGATAAACCTGTCTCAACTGCTCTTAATTGCCTATCATTTAAATCAACACATCTTTTCCATACAACTCTATCAAAACCTAATTCATTTCCAAAATAGATATCATTGTCAATTAGGCTAGATAATAGATTATTTGCAGCTGTCATTGCATGAATATCTCCTGTGAAGTGCAAATTTATATCTTCCATTGGTGCTATCTGCACTTTTCCACCACCAGTTGCTCCACCTTTTATTCCAAAAACAGGTCCAAGTGAAGGTTCCCTTAATGCAAGTATTGATTTTTTTCCTATTTTTTGTAGTCCATCGGCGATTGCTATTGACATGGTAGTTTTTCCTTCTCCTAATGGTGTTGGACTGATTGCTGTAACTAATATTAATTTTCCATCTTTTTTATTTGTTCTTTTTTCATATACTTCATTTGAGATTTTAGCTTTATATTTTCCATATTGCTCTATATCATCTTCTTCAATTCCTATTTTTTTAGCAATATCTACTATTTTTTCTAATTTTGTACTTCTTGCAATTTCAATATCTGTCATAACAATCACCCTTTCTTTTTGGCTATGGTCAGTTCAGGTTTGAACTGACCATTTTTGGATAGTTTAGGGACGGCACTAACAACCGTCTCATTTTAATTTATATTATGCAACTAATCCAACTACTAGTCCGATTAGCGCCCCTACAAATACTTGTACTGGTGTATGTCCTAAGACTTCAACTAGTCTTTCTGAAACTTGAACTCCTGTTAATCCTGGTGTTTCCACTAATTTATTTAACAATGCTGCTTGCTTTCCAGCTGCTCTTCTAACACCACATGCATCATACATTACAACAAATGCAACAATAAAAGATAAAGCAAAAATAGGAGTTCCTACACCTTCATATTTTCCAATTAGGGTCGTCAATCCTACAACAACTGCTGAATGAGAACTTGGCATTCCTCCGGCTCCTAAAATCCTTTTAAAATTAAATTTCTTAGTTGTTACTAAGTCATATATCAACTTAAATAATTGAATACAAAACCATAGTAAAAATGGTATATATATGTATTTATTTTGTATAAATGTGATAAAATTGTTCATACTTCTCTCCTACATCCCTTTCTCAAAATTGTAATTATTTTTCAACCTTCTGTATTAAAATTTTCTTCTTTTACTTCTCCATCTTGATTAACTAAAATTGTAATTTTCTTTTCAGCTTCTTCTAATACTTTGTTACATTCTTTTGAAAGTTTAATTCCTTCTTCAAATTTTGCAACTGATTCATCTAAACTTAAATCTCCTTTTTCCAATTCTGTTACTATTTTTTCTAATTCTGCCATTTGTTCTTCAAAATTTTTACTTTTTTCCATTCCTACTCACATTCCTTTCCTTTTTTCTATTAGGTTGGAAAAGAATTAAATTTTGGCAAGGAAAACGAGTTTGAAATTTATGAGGCGTACTTATTGTACGTTGATTAAATTTCAAATGAAGTTTGACGACGCCAAAATTGTAATTATTTTTCAACTTTAGTTCCTCTTAAAACAATTCTTGGCATCGCATTATAAGTATCTTTAGAAAATTTCTTAAAGTACTCTGCAAATCTATAAACGTTAACATCATCTAAAGCTGCCTCAATATCATCTAAAACACAGAAAGGTGCTGTATTAATCTTTAATATTGCAAACAG
>CAWVDV010000167.1:0-7110 GCA_963928115.1 Bacillota bacterium
TTTATATCCTGTTTGAAATGTAGCATATCTATCAGCAGCATAAAATGTTGATGCTATATATGGACTAATTTCTTGAGCATTTGTTCCAAATTCTCCTGAAAGATACATTTTTACTAGTGATGAACTTGGACTATCATAGTTAGGAAAACTTACAGTTTTATACTCTACTCCATCTTTACTTAATCTCTCTTTTAATTTATCAAATTGAGTTTGTTTTCCACTTCCATCTGTTCCATCAATTACAAATAATTTTCCCATTTTTCTCTTCCTTTCATTCATATACTAATTTTCTTTTTCTTCTTTATTTAATTTTTCTTCTTTTTCCTTTTTATTCTTTTCTAACAGTTTGTTAATTGAATTTAAAATATCATCTGAATTTTCATCAAAATCATCTTTTACTAAATTAAACATTTTTCACAACTCCTTATTTGATTTTTCAAATGTAATTATACTATTTAAGTTATTTTATTTCAAGAAAAATACTGGACTTTTGACAAATTTTATTGTAAACTTATATATGAATTAGTCTAATAATGTAATTTTAATAATTAAGAAATCGAGAGGAATGATAATAATTGAAAAATTCTTTAAAAAATCTTTCTGCTAATGTGGATAACCCCAAATGGAATAATATTATTTCTAGGCAAAAACCTTTATATTCTCGAAATATGGATACAAGGGATGATTTTGAAAGAGACTATACTAGAATTATACATTCAAATAGTTATAGAAGATTAAAACATAAGACACAAGTATTTTTCTCACCTGAAAATGACCATATATGTACTCGTATTGAGCATGTTACACATGTAGATTCTATTAGTTACACAATAGCAAATTATTTAGGTTTAAATACTGAACTTACTAAAGCTATTGCAGTGGCGCATGACTTAGGTCATAGTCCTTTTGGGCATGCCGGTGAAAGAATTTTATCTAGTTTGTCAAAAAGAGATTTAGGTCGCACTTTCTGGCATGAGAAAAATGGTTTGGAATTTGTAGATAGTGTAGAATTACTTGAGGATAATGAACGTTATAAACAAAATTTAAATCTTACATATGCTGTTCGTGATGGTATTATTTCTCATTGTGGAGAGATTGATGAAAATGGTTTAAAGCCAAGAGAAGAATTTATTGATTTAAATGATTATTCTTTTCCTAATCAATTTGCACCATATACTTGGGAGGCTTGTGTTGTAAAGGTTTCTGATAAAATTTCATATATAGGTCGTGATATTGAGGATGCCATTACTTTAGGTATCTTAGATAACCACTTATCAGAGCTTTCTGATTTACTTAAAGGTAATTCAGATGTTACTAATTTGAATAACACAAATATTATTAACTATTTAGTAACTGATTTGTGTCAGAATTCTTCTCCTGAGAAAGGTATTTGTTTTTCTGATGTAGCTTTCAATTTATTGAATAAGATTAAGGCTTTTAATTATAAAAATATATATTTATGTGATAAATTGCAAGCTTCTGATAGGTATTTTGAATTGGTTATTACTGAAATTTATAATACCTTAGCAAGTAGTTATGATGGTAAAAGTTTCTTAACTTCTGCTAAATCTTTAGAAAAATTTTATCCAAAATTAAGTAATAGTTTTTACGAATTTTTAGAACTTTACTGTGCAAATCTTGACAGAGAAAAATTAAAATTAAGAAATAATATTCTTTTTGAAAATGAAAATATTGATAATTTTTATCAAGCAATTTTATATTATATTTCTGGTATGACTGACCATTTTGCAATGGAGATGTATCAAGAAATAATTGGATTTTAATGTTCGCGAAAGGAGATGACTGATTATTATGGAGAGAATAGCTATAATTTCAGATGTTCATGCAAATATAACAGCTTTAAATGCTGTTTTAGAAGATATAAATAAACGTAATGTTAATAAAATTTTTTGTCTTGGAGATAGTATTATAAAGTGTACTCATCCAGATTTAGTAATTGACAAATTAAGAGAAGTATGTGAAGTTATATTAATTGGAAATTCGGATTATGCAATTTGTCGTCCTGAAGTTAAAGACCGTAAATTTTGGACTAGAGAAATTATAGGTGAAGAAAGAGCAAATTTTATTTATAATTTACCTATTTCTCACGACTTTTATATGAGTGGACATTTGATTAGATTATTTCATGCGTCACCATATCATTTGGATGATATATTTAATCCTATGTTTACAAATAAAGGAACAAATTTTTCTGGCAAAGAAATAGAAAATCCTGAAGATTTATTTAAAAATACTGAATTTATTGGCAAAACAGAGAATGACCCTGTTCCAGATGTAGTTGGATATGGTCATATTCACACACCTTGTTTAGTTAGATTTAAAAATAAAACTTTGTTTAATCCTGGAAGTGTCGGCATTCCAGTTGAAATGATGAATTCAGATATTGATGATATTAGTAACAAATTTTCAACTCTTGCATCTTATATTATTATAGAGGGAGATTATAATAGTAAAGATTTAGGTGAAATTTCTTTCCAATTTGTAAGAGTTCCATATAATATTGAAAAAGAATTGGAGGATTTAAAAGCATCTGATATGCCTAACAAAGATAGAGTTTATAGAAGTTTAAAAGGTGCTTTACCAACAGTATATTCTGCACACTAAATTATATAAGGGGATTAAAGTTTTCTTTATTAAGGAGTGTTAATTTATGATTGATAAATTACAAAAGGTAAAAAAGATTTTAGATACATATGACCAAAAGCATTTAATTCGTTTTTATGATGAATTAGATACTTCTAAAAAAGAGGCTTTATTAGACCAAATATTATCAATTGAT
The DNA here is from genome assembly GCA_963928115.1 of Bacillota bacterium. Classification (GTDB taxonomy): domain Bacteria; phylum Bacillota; class Clostridia; order TANB77; family CAG-508; genus CAG-269. The sequence goes on from CAWVDV010000167.1 coordinate 2,801, forward strand.
TTTGAACAAATTTTTAAATTGTATGATAATTCAATGAAACCAGAGAAATTAGCTCCAAATGAGTTATCTCCTTTGGAATATTTTATAAAAAATGATTTTACTGAGGAAGAATTTGATAATTATTCTAAAATAGGTGAAGATTTAATCAAAACTGGTAACTTTGCAGTTATTACAATGGCTGGCGGTCAAGGGACAAGGCTTGGCTATAAAGGTCCAAAGGGTACTTATAAATTGGACCTTAAACCTAAAAAGAAATCATTATTTCAAATCATGTGTGAAGATATCAAAAGAGCTAACCAAAAGTATGGTGTAGTTATTCCTTGGTATATAATGACAAGCGAAGAAAATGATTCTCAAACAAAAACTTTTTTTGAAGAAAATAATTATTGGGATTATCCTAAAGAATCTGTTAAATTCTTTACTCAAGGAAAATTACCGATAATAACTGTTGATAGAAATTTGATTTTACAAGAACCCTACTTAGTAAAAGAAGCTTCTAATGGTAATGGAAATGTATTTGTTTCTATGAAGAAACATGGAATATTAGAAGATTTAGAAAAGAAGAATATAAAATGGGTTTCTTTTGGTGGAATTGATAATGTTTTATTAAAAAATGCTGATACATTTTTCCTAGGTTTGGCAATTGATAAGAATTATTCTATTGCTTCAAAATCAATTTTCAAACAAAAACCTATGGAAAAAACGGCTGTATATTGTAGGAAGTTTGGAAAGCCTTCAATATTGGATTATGATGATATTAGTATATCTTTATCAGTTTCTCGTGATATTAATGGTAGGTATTTGTATAGAGATGCAAATATTTTATCTCATTTGATGAGTATCGAGGCAATCAAAAAAGTTTCTGAACGTGATCTACGCTATCATAGGGCTTATAAAAAGAATTCCTTTGTTAATGAAGAGGGTATGAAACAAGTTCCAGATGGACCAAATACTTTTAAATTTGAGAATTTTATATTTGATGCTTTTTCATATTTTGATGATATGCTTTTACTTAGAGTAAATAGTGATGAGGAATTTGCACCAATTAAAGATTTTACTGGTATTTTTAATCCGGAAACTGCTAAGGAAAAATATAAAAATTATTGGAGTTTGAAGTAGCTTTTAGTTGTTATTTTTATTGATATTTAATAAATTTATTTGCATAACTTAAATATCTGAGGCCATTTTTAAGGATGGATTGTTTATCATATTTAAGGATGTTTATTTTTACGTATTAAAATACGTTCTTAGAAATAAATAATATAAAAAGACGTAATTAGCATTCTTCTTTTGTATATATCATTATTTCTTGCTTATAGGATTTTTCTATTTGATTCAATTATTTGAATAAAAATAGGAATAAAGGATTGTAATGACCTCAGATATTTAAATCATACAAATTTTATATTTTTATTAGTGAATTTTATAAGATATAAATTTTATATAAATATTATAAATTAATATGAATTAAAATTGTTTTATCATTTTTTAATTTCTTTTTCCAAAATTATTATAATTTAATTTCCAGTATTTGTCAATTGTTTTTTCAAAATTTTTATATTTTTTGTTTTTTTTCACTATTTTTTTATAAAAATTCTCGTGAAATTAGTATTTTTTAAAACTTTTTTATCTATTTTACAAATTTCGATGGATTATGACATTTAATATATGTTATATTAATATTAATTATTATAATATTATTTTAATTAATTGGTTTATCTTTTATTTCACTTATTTGTTTTTAAGTTATTTTGCATCTATTATAGCAGTAACTATACTTTTTATAATTACTGTTATATTTCTGCAAATTTCCTATCATTCGCAATGTTTTTATTCTTATTAAATTTCGTAATATTGTCAATTTATCTATATTTTCAATTATTTTTTGTTTGCCTACTCCCTATATTTTATGTTATACTATTTATATTATGAAAGAAAGATATTATAAACTAAGTGAATTTTTAATAGAAAAGTTTGGAGAAAAAGTCCAAAAAGTATGTATAGATGGTGGATTCACATGTCCTAATCGTGATGGCAAAGTCTCATATGGCGGATGCATTTTTTGTAGTGAAAAAGGCTCTGGAGAACATCTAAATTCTGATGAAAATATTACAAATCAAGTTAAAGACTTTTTTGCGAGTTATAAAGCAGAAAGAGCAAATAAATTTATCGCATACTTTCAAAATTTTAGCAACACATATGATACAATTGAAAACTTGAAGAAAAAATATGATACAGCATTAATTAGTGAAAAAATTGTTGGATTAGCCGTTGCAACAAGGCCTGACTGCATTAATGAAGATGTTGTAGAACTTTTAAAAAGTTACTCTGATAAGTATTATGTATGGGTAGAACTTGGTTTGCAAACCTCAAATGATGAAACAGGTAAATTAATTAATCGTGGTTATGATAACAAACAATTTCTTGAAGCTGTTACTTTACTTAGAAACTCTGAAATTGACGTTGTTGTGCATATTATGGTTGGACTTCCAAATGAGACTTTTGAAGATTTGAAAAATACAATTGATTTTATAAATAGCATTGATATTCAAGGAATTAAAATCCATTCTACATATGTTGTCAAAGGCACATATCTTGCTAAAATGTACGAGGATGGAAAATATAATCCTTTATCATACGATGAGTATATGGATTTTCTTTGTTATATTATAACTCATCTTAGACCTGATATTGTTGTTCACCGTATTTCTGGTGATGCACCAAAAGAGTTGCTTATTGCTCCTAGTTGGGATGTTCACAAAAAATGGGTTATGAATGGTTTGTTCAAACGTATGAATGAAGAAAATTTAACACAAGGGATGTATTTTAAAGCTGGAACTTAATTATCTCCAGCTTTTATTTATTTAAGACATACACTCCTATTGTTAAATACGTTGCAAAAATTGTCCATATAATATATGGGATTTGTAATAATCCAGCTATCTTATTTTTCTTATAAAAGATTGCTGTCATGTAAATTATTAAAATTAGCAAAACAATTATCCAAATTATAGCTATAAATCTCCATTTAAATGCAAAAAATACAATTGGCCAAGTAATATTTGTTAATAATTGTGTGAAATAAACTGAATTTACTTTTTCATCAGCTAAGTTATTTGTTTTTAATATTCCATAAGATATTCCCATTAAAACATATAATATGGTCCATATTATTGGAAATACTATAGCTGGCGGTGAAAGTAGTGGTTTATTAATTATGTCATAATCCATAAAATTTGATATTATTAATCCTACTATTCCACCTAATATTACTGGTATTAGTATTGATTTGATAAATTCTAAAGTTTTATTCATTTAAAACTTTCCTCCTTTTAAAATAAGAAAAAAACATATATATTAAAAATATAAAACGATTTTTTCTTATATAATTAAATAGTGGTAGTAAATATGTATCTACTACCACTATTATATTTTCTTAATTTATATTTATTCTTAAACTCCAACACTCATAGTTTCTGGTAATGTTGAGCCTCCATCTATTACAAAACTTTGTCCTGTAATATATGAAGCTTCATTACTAGCTAAAAATGCTGCTAACTCTCCTAATTCTTCTATTGTTCCTAATCTTTTCATTGGTATTCCATCAGCTATTCCTTTAACTACTGATGCAGGATTTTCGCTATCTGAATCTTTTGCTATTCCTTCTACCATTGGTGTCATTACATATCCTGGAAGAATTGCATTAACACGTATTCCTTTTTCCACTACTTCTGCTGCTAAACCTTTTGTGAAACCTAATAAAGCCGCTTTAGTTGTGGCATATGCTACTTCCCCACTATCTGCTACCATTGGTCCTGTTACTGATGAAAGATTTACTATCGCACCATCTTTTGGCATATATTTTAAAACCTCTTGAGACATATTCCATGTACCTTTTATATTTATATCCAAATGAAAATCTCTTATTTCATCTGTTGTCTCTTCAAAAGGTGTTAGTTTTGCTACTCCTGCATTATTAACTAAGATATCTATTTTCTTATATTTCTCAACTACCTTGTTCATACACTCATTTATCTTATTTCTATCCCTAATATCAACTGAATAACCTTCTACATCATAAACATCTTCTCTTAATTTTTGTAAAGTTTCTTCTAATTTATCAGAATAATCAAAAATGATAACCTTTGCTCCATATTTTAAAAATACTTTTACAATTCCTAAACCATTTCCCATTGCTCCACCTGTTACAATTGCAACCTTATCTTTTAATTTCATACTAAAATCACTCCTATCTCTATAAATGAACGATTATCTCTCGATATCTCCATTTATCTTATTTTTTTATTTTA
>CAWVDV010000168.1:0-12168 GCA_963928115.1 Bacillota bacterium
AGAAAGGGTATAAGAAATGTTAGAAATCATAGAAGATACATTAATAGATAGCATAAAATTAATTCCATTTTTATTCATAACATATCTAATAATGGAATACATAGAGCATAAAACAAAGGACAAAACAAAAGAAGCAATAAAAAAATCTGGAAAATTTGGACCATTAATAGGAGGAGTATTAGGAATAGTCCCACAATGTGGTTTTTCAGTATCTGCAACAAACCTTTATGCAGCAAGAGTAATTACATTAGGTACATTAATTGCAGTATATTTATCAACATCTGATGAAATGTTACCAATCTTTATATCAGAAGCAGTACCAGTTACAACAATATTAAAGATTTTAGGTGTAAAACTATTAATTGGTGTAGTTGCAGGATTTATAATAGATTTTGTAATAAGTTTAGTTAATAAAGGAAAACAAGAAGAAGAGAAAATCATAGATTTATGTGAAAAAGAACATTGTCATTGTGAAAAAGGTATTGTTAAATCAGCATTAAAACATACAATTAATATATTTATATTTATCTTATTATTTACATTTATATTGAATGTAATAATCTATTTGATTGGAGAAGAAACAATAGCAGGATTTTTAAGAAACCAGCCAGTATTTGGACCAGTTATAGCTGGAATAATAGGATTAATTCCAAATTGTGCTTCATCTGTTCTTTTGACACAAATGTATTTAGAAAATGTTATATCAGCTGCTACAATGATTTCAGGTTTATTAGTTGGGGCAGGTGTTGGACTTGCAGTATTATTTAAAACTAATAAAGGAATAAAACAGAATTTGAAAATAACAGCTTTGCTTTATGTGATAGGAGTATTATCTGGAATAATAATTGAAATTATAAATATACAAATTTAAATTAGATAATAATTGTATTTATATAAGTAACTAACAAAAATGAAGTTCAATTATAGTTAAATTGAACTTCATTTTTGTTTAGGATACTAATGGACGAACTTAATCATCGTTGTCATCATCATCATCACTGTAATAAGTTTCGTTGTCTTCATACCAAGCATCCCATTCAGCACGTTCTTCATCAGTTTGATGACTATCCCAATCTAAAAGTGGTCCCATTGTATCCCTCCTTTCGTACTTATTGTACATTGGATATTAGTTATCAGTCACAATAATAATGTAACATAAAACTGGATAAAAGTCAAGTATCATTTAATATTATTTATTTTTCACTATTTGGATTTCCCTTTTTAAAATTAACAACAATTGCATCTTCATTATCAAATAAATATTTAGAATCAGTTGTATCTGTTTGAATAGGATTAAATTCATCTCTTTCATCAATAAAATCCAAATCTTTTAAATTAAATTTCTTTTTAGTTCTATCATTATTATCTTCACTTGCAGTTGTTACACTATCTGAATATCTACCAAAGTCATAAGTTTTAACTTTTTGTGGTTCTTTATATTTAGACTCTAGATATTGGAAATCACCAGGTCCAACCATTGGTTTTCCATTAGAACCTCTAATTTTATATGCACAACGTTTTTGTGGTAAAGTTTGAAGTTTTCCTGGTTTAAAGTAAGGGACAAATGCCCATTTTACGCTACCATAAGTTTTACTATATTCCATTTTTTCCATGTCCATACTATTAGTATATTGCCATTCTCTTTTTGTTCCAAATTCTTTACCCCACCATTCAACTTCATCATAATCAGCATTTCCAGTGAATATTTTACTTGCGCAGTTAGCTAAAATTGTTGAACGATAATTTTCTCTTGAGGTTGGTCCTTCTAGTTGTGCTAAACTTTGTGTTGATATAGTAGTTGCAACACGATATTTTCTATACATAGTGAACATTGCTTCAGTAGCTTTGCAAATGAAATCAGCAAATTCATCAATGTATAAGAAATGTGGGATTCTGTTGTTTTCATTTCCTGGTCTTCTAAGTACTGCATCTTGCAAAGATACTAGGTAGAATAGACCAAAAGCCTTGTGAGCTGCAGCACCTAAATCACCACGTCTAGTACAAATAAATGTTACATCTCCATTTTTTAATTGTTTATCAAAGTCTATATTTTGATGTCTATTACATAAAATACTTTTTACACCAGGTATTCTTAATAAATTATCTAATTGGCTAACAACGGTATAAATGTACTTTTCAGTACTGTTTTTACCAGGTGCGTCATGATAAAAATTCTTTTTGAAATATGCAAGTTGTACTTCATATTTTTCTCTTAATTCATCATCATGAGCCATTATTTCACACATTTTTTCTATTAAATCAAAATTAGTTAATAATTTAAGTAAATCAGCCATATTTGGAAGATTTCCTTCATTCATTCTTGGATACATTTCTTTTAATAAAATAGAAACATTTTCAATTGCTTGAATAGAAACATCTTCACGATAAGCTTCTTCAACAGCTTCATGATTAGTATTATACATAGCTTTCAAAACAGAAGATATTGTAATTGCAATTTTATTTGGATCATCATATACAAATGGATTTAATCCGATAGATGTACTGTTACTTGGGTCTACCATATCATATTCTATATGAAAGTTTTTACAAACATCAGTCATGTGTTCTATAATTTCATAATCAGGAGCCATTACTGTTAATCCTAAATCTCTATATATTATTTCATCTCCTGAAGTAGCTAATATCATTTTTTTAACATAAGATTTGTATATAGATTCTTTTCCTTGAACAGGAGTTATCATACTTAAGTTAAAATGGTTATTCAAGTAATCATTGTCATATGGTTTGTTTAGATAAGCAATTTTTGTTTTTAGGGCAGTGAATCCCATTTCTTTTGATGCCTCTCTAAAGAAAAATTTTCTTTCAATATCTTTGGCAATTAAAGGTTCATAAACCAAAGATGTTTTTCCTGAACCAGAACCACCACATACAAATAAAGATTGGAATCTTGAACTTTCAGGCATAACAATTTTTTTACCTGTTTCATTATCAGTACATATATATACTTCGCAAGTATATGGTCCATGGCCTTCTTTTTTATCTGCTAAACTTATTCCAGCATAGTCCCAAATTGAACGTACATTGTCTTGTGTGTCATTAATTCCCATGTATAGCTTTTTGAATATTGGAAATATTGTTGCTAGTGGTAAGTATAGAGAGATACTTACAAATGCAGGTGTTACTAAATCAGAAAATTCAGTAATTATTTCTGTGTAATTAGGTACTGATAGTAACAATAGCCATGCTCCCATATTTAGCCATTGTGTAAACATTGAAATTGCTATGATGTATAAGGCAATTGCGTATAAGTAAAATAATGTTACTTTTTGTGGCTTTGTTTTTGAAAATTTAGATGATGGGGAGAATGCGAATGCAAGCATTGGACATGCTAATGCAAGTGTATATGCTACTGGTCCCCAATATGAGTATGAAACACCTGTAAATATCATTAATAACATTTCTACTATTCTGTCTACTGCTAAGTATACGGTTATGAGTGTAAAGATATATGTTGCAAATGTGTTTCTATCTGTATTTAATTTCTTTAAAAACTTGTCTATATATTTCATAGGTTATTCCCTTTCTAAAAATTATATTCGTACATATATATTATCCTATAAAATGGCGAAAAAAACAAGAGTTTTTGGAAAAATAAATGAAATTGTAATTCATTTTGACATTTTATAATCAATAGAAAGTTAAAAATAAAATTATTAATTAAATTCCTCGGCTAACATTACATCATAAATAAATTCTAAAGCTATCAAATAGGCACCTCTCAAAGCAAGTTTAAGATTCTCCTATTTGATACCTTAAGAATTTCTATTATGATTTCATTTGCATTCGTCATTTAATTAATAATTTTATTTTTAACTTTCTAGTATAAATATAATATTAAAAATCATTTTAATTACATAATTTATGAAAAAATGAATATAATATTTGTAAATTATGAAAGAAATGGTGATTTTATGCAAAATGAAATTTATATAAGAGAAGGAAAGATTGTTGAAAAGAGTGAAATTGAAAAAGAGATAGAATTAATAAGAACAATTATAAAAACTAGGGAAGAGTTAAAAGCTGCAAATATCAATTTTGAATATGCAAAAGAAGATTTAGTGGATTATTATACTTATCAAATTAAGGCCAATCAAGCAAAATTAAGTTATCTAATAAAGGTGGCAAAATCTAAGGGGATTGAAGTTGATATGATAAATGACATTAAATTTTCATTGCTAGAAGAAGGAGAAGAAGCTGGTTAGTTAAAATGAAGTAATATTTGTCCAAAAAGCGAATAGAAATGTAATAAGAATTTCAAATAGAAGATGGGGGAAGGCAATATGGATGGAAATCTTATTACATATTTAGCTTGTATTTGCTTTTTATTTATTTTTGGAAGAATTTTTATTGTGCCATTAAAAAAGATTTTGAAATTAGTTTTTAATTCGGTTTTAGGTGGATTAGCTATTTTTATAATTAATTTGGTTGGAGCTAATTTTGGTTTTCATATAGGTTTGAATATTTTTACAAGTATTCTGGTAGGATTGTTAGGGTTGCCAGGTGCTGTTTGTTTGATAGTAGTTAAACTTTTGATAGGATAAAAAAAGACCTGCTAAGGTATAGCAGGTCAAAAATTTTAAATATTTATTTTATTCAACGGTAACAGATTTTGCAAGATTTCTAGGTTTATCAACATCCAATCCTTTTTCCTTTGAAATATAATAAGAAAATAATTGCAAAGGAATAATAGAAAGGATAGGAGAAACAAAAGTATTTGTATGTGGGATACGAATAACCATATCAAATCTCTTATCATCTATATCTTGGTTAGTAACAATTAAAGTTTTAGCACCACGAGTTACAACTTCTTGAATATTACTAATTGTTTTTTCAACTAATTTAGGGTCTGTCATAATACCAATAACAGTAACATCATTTTCTATTAAAGCAATTGGTCCATGTTTTAATTCACCAGCTGCATAACTTTCTGCATGAATATAAGAAATTTCTTTTAATTTTAATGCTCCTTCTTTTGCAACAGTCTCATCAATTCCACGACCTAAGAAGAACATATCTTTTTCTTGATAAACTTTTTTAGAAAAGTCTTTTACAACTTCAGATGTCTTCAAAGTTTCTTCTATTTTCTTAGGTAATTCTAAAACTTCTTTTTTCAAGTTTGCAATATCTTCATTTTTAATTTCCAATAATTCAGCAAAATAAATTGAAAGTAATATAAGTAATACAACTTGAGAAGTATATGCTTTTGTAGAAGCAACTGCAATCTCAGGACCTGCATGTGTATATATAGAATAATCTGCTTCTCTAGTAATAGAACTTCCAATAACATTACTAATTGCAAGAGTTTTTGCACCTTTTTCTCTTGAAAGTTTTAAGGCTGCTATTGTATCTGCTGTTTCACCTGATTGAGAAATGAAAATACATAAAGTTTTTTCATCAATAATTGGGTCACGATAACGAAATTCAGATGCAATATCAACTTCAGTTGGTATTTTGCATAATTTTTCTATCGCATTTTTACCAGCTAATCCTGCATGCATTGCAGTACCACATGCAACTATATATATTTTATTTATACTTTGTAAATATTCTTTTGTAAAAGTTAAATCTTCAAATTCACATCTGCCATTCTCAGTTAATTTAGAACCAATAGTTTCACGAATAGCAGTTGGTTGTTCATAAATTTCTTTAAGCATATAATCGTCATAACCATCTTTTTCTGCACTTGATGCATTCCACTCAATAGTTTTTGTTTTTTTGTCAATTGGTTTTAAATCTATATCATAGAATTTAGCATCATTTCTTGATAAAATTACAAATTCTAAATCATTTAATAAATAGAAATCTCTTGTAAAAGAAAGTATAGCTGGAATATCAGATGAAATATAGTTTTCATTATCACCTTTTCCAATAACTAAAGGACTATCTTTTCTAACAACTATCATGTTATCAGGATAATCTTTGCAAACCACTTCAATTGCAAAACTTCCTTTTAAATCTTTACATGCATTTCTAACAGCTCTTAAAAATTTTAATTCATCATTTTTTTCATCTTTTGAATAATAATAGTGTATTAAATTAGGTATAACTTCTGTATCTGTTTGAGAATAAAAAGTATAACCATTATCAGTTAAAAATTCTCTTAATTCATGATAATTTTCAATAATTCCATTATGTACAACACTAAAGGTTTTACTATTATCTATATGAGGATGAGAGTTTTCTTTAGATGGTTTACCATGTGTTGCCCATCTAGTGTGAGCGATTCCAATAGTTCCTTCTAAATCATCAATTCCTTCTAAATTATATAAATTTTTTACTCTACCTTTATCTTTCATTAAAGATATTCCATCTTTTTCAATTGTTGCAATACCTGCTGAGTCATAACCCCTATATTCTAATCTTAAAAGACCATTAATTAATATAGGACTGGCTTTTTTAGTCCCAATATAACCTACAATTCCACACATAATTGTGCCCTCCTTAAAAATATTTTTGGAATTGAAAGTATGCAAATAAAACCTAAGTGTATTCATTTTTGTTAAAGCATTACTGCTATTTTTTGTGTGAATACTATTGATTTTAGGAAACCACTAGAGTACCCGCCGAAAATTCGATAACTCTAGACCTCGTCAACATTAAAATACACATATTTTTAATGTCCTGGCGCTTTATTTATTAACCATTATCCTCCTTTCATTTTGAAATATCTATTGCATTTCTTTCAATTTACTTTATTATATTACAATAAAAAAATAAATGTGTCAATGAGATATTTTTTCTAAAATTTGATTCTCATCCAAATTGTTCAATTTTCTATCTTCCATTAATATATTTCCATTAACAATAGTAGTAACTACATTATGTCCTTTGGCGTTATATACAATATCTGCAAAAATATCATTAATAGGTTGCATTGTAACTTCATTAGTGTCAAGGATGATTAAATCTGCAAATTTTCCTTCTGTTATACTACCAATTAAATTTTCTTTATTTAAAGCTTTTGCACCATTAATTGTAGCCATTTTCAAAACTTCATATGCTGGAATAAGAGTTGGGTCTTCATTGAACCCTTTTTGTAGTAAACCAGTAAATTTCATTGTGTCAAACATATCTAAATTACAACCACTACCTTGACCATCAGTTCCTAAAGATATATTTATATTATTTTCTAACATTTTAGGTAGATTAGCTATACCACATCCTAATTTTAGATTACTAATAGGGCAATGAGATACATTGATATTTTTTAGATTTTTCAATATATCAAAATCCTGATTACTTAATTTGACGCAATGAGCAAGTATAACATTTAAATCTGATAAATATTTTTCAATAACTTCACTTGGTGTATTTACATTATACCTTTGTTTGACTTCTTCTACTTCACCAGTATTTTCACAAAAATGAATATGAAAATTCAAATTATATTTTTTAGCTATTTGGATTGCTTTGATTAAACAATCCTTACTTGCCGTATATAATCCATGAACTCCAACATTTATTGTAATATTATTATTTGAATTTTTGTTCTTTTCTATTGTATTGATAAGTTCATCAACTCTACCATCTAAATCATTATTTATATCCATCAATACTCGTGTAACTTCTCCACGCATACCTGATTTTGAAATTGCAGATATTACACTTTCAGGGAAGAAATAATGGTCGTTTACAGTAGTAGTCCCAGTTTTAATCATTTCTATGCAAGAATAAAGAGATGAGTAATAAATATCTTGTTCAGTTAAATTATCTTCTATTGGCCAGATTTTTTTTGAAAGCCAATCTTGAAGTTTTAAACCATCTACAGTCTCTCTAAAAATGCTCATACCAATATGTGCGTGTGTATTTATAAATCCAGGTAATACATATTGATTTGTTGCATCTATTACTTTGTCTATATTTTCTTCATTAATGTTTTTTTCAATTTTCTTTATTTTGTTTTCTTCGATTAGAATATCAATATTTTTTTCTAATTTTGGTCTGGAATTATCCATTGATATTAAATTGCAGTTTTTGATTAAGGTTTTCATTTTTGTTCACGTTCCCTTCTAATATTTACTTTACATTTTTATTTTTTACTGAGAGTTATTATATCATATAAAATAAAAAAGTGTTGTGATTTGTGATTAAAAATTATTAAAAATAAAATGGATTAAAATAATATTTTAATAGACATTGATAAAAAATACTTTTTATTATATAATATAGACGAAAATAGTAAAAGAAAAGGATGGTGAAGAAAATGAAAAAAATTGGTATTATTGTTGCACTAGATGAAGAACGTGAAGAAATATTAAATATCATGGATGATGTAGAAGTAAAACAAGTGTATAACTTAAGATTTTTACAAGGTACAATAGAAGAGAAAAAGTGTGTACTAATCAAAAGCGGAATAGGAAAAGTAAATGCAGCAAGAGCAACCCAAGCAATGCTTGACCATTTTAAAGTAGATTATATAATTAATCTAGGAGGAGCAGGTTCATTAAATTCACTATTAGATATAGGAGATGTAGTTATTGCAAAAAAAGTAATACAACATGACTTTGACATTACAGCATTTGGACATAGTAAAGGATATATTACTGGAGTAGGAGCTTTTATAGAATCAAATCCAGATTTAGTTGAAGAATTTGGTAGTGTTTTAGAAGAAACTCCAGAAAAGAATTATAAGATAAAATTAGGAATAGTGGCTACTGGAGATATTTTCTGCACTGAATCATGGATGAAAGATAAGATAAGAGCAAAATTTAATGCTGATGTTGAAGATATGGAATGTGCTGCAATAGCTCAAGTTTGTTATTTATCTGAAAAGCCATTTATTGCAATAAAGAGTATATCAAATACACTAAAAGGAGATAATGCAATATCATATAGCAATAATGTAAAATTAGCATCAAAAAGATGTGCCAATGTATTAAAGGAATTTTTAGCTTAAATGTTATAAAAATAAAGTGTTACTAATTAATGTGTGGAATATTAGTGATGCTTTATTTTTAATTTTAGTATAAGAATATAAAATTTTGTACATAATTTATACAGCATATATAAAAATAATTGGCAGTATATTGCCAGAATGGAGGAAATTAAATGAGTCAGAAAGTAAAAGTGGTCCAATATGGGGCTGGAAAAATGAGTGTGTACACAATGAGATATGTTTATGAGAAAGGTGGAGAAATAGTTGGAGCAATAGATGTTAATCCAGATGTAATAGGAAAAGACATTGGTGAAATTATGGGAACAGAAAATAAAGGAGTTAAAGTAGTGGCTTTAGAAGAAGCGGAAAAAATGATGCAAGCAACAAAACCAGATATTGCAATAGTTACAACTATGAGTTTGTTTAGTGATGTTGAAGATGCTTTAATGTTATGTGCAAAATTAGGAATAAATGCAATCACAACATGTGAAGAGGCTTTTTACCCAGCAAATTCAAATCCTGTTGCAACAAAGAAGATTGATGAAATGGCAAGACAAACAGGATGTACAATAACAGGAAGCGGATATCAAGATATTTATTGGGGACAATTAGTATCAAGTATAGCAGGTTCAACACAAACTATAAAAAAGATAAAAGGAAGTTCAAGCTATAATGTAGAAGATTATGGAATAGCATTAGCACAAGCACATGGAGCAGGTTTAACATTAGAAGAATTTGATAAACAAGTTGCATCAGTTGATAGAATTTCAGATGAAGAAAGACAAGAAATAATTAATAAAGGAGAATATTTACCATCATATATGTGGAATGTAAATGGATGGTTATGCGAAAAATTAGGACTAACAGTAAAATCACAAACACAAAAAACAGTACCTCAAACATATAGTGAAGATATATATTCTGAAACATTAGGAATGACAGTGAAAGCTGGAGATGCAACAGGTATGAGTGCAGTAGTAACAACAGAAACTGAAGAAGGAATAACTTTAGAAACGCAGTGTATAGGAAAAGTATATTCAAAAGATGACTTTGACAAAAATGAATGGACAATAGAAGGAGAGCCAACTACAACACTTGTAATTAATAGACCATTAACAGTGGAATTAACATGTGCAAGTGTAGTAAATAGAATACCAGATGTAATAGCAGCAAAACCTGGATATCTACCAACAGAACAAATAGGAGAGTTGAATTTCAAAATGTCCATTTAGGGACGTTTCTGTTTGGACATTTTTGTCCTTTTTGGGAGTGCATCTGATTAAATTAGTTTTATTTTTGAATTTTAATATGATTGGAATATCAAGCATTATATACAAATTTACATAATTTAGTGTATAATGCTTGATTTTTTTATTTTTATATGCTAAAATAGTAATGTATTTATATAATTGAAACAGAAAAGTTGTTAATAATAAAGAAATGAGGTGAAAACTTAAAGTATTGATTATGCTTTAGGTAATAAGTATGAGTAGTGCAGGAACAGCTAGAAAATTTAATAAATTCCAGTTACTTATAGAGATGTTTTGGAAAACAGATGTTGATAATGGAGAAATTCCGGATTTAGAAGAAATAGAAGATAAAAATGTACAAAATACCGTTGAAGATAAGAGAATTATCGAAATTTTAAATAAATCAACAAATGGAACTCTAAAAAAATTGGCTAAAGAACATGATATAGTGCCAATGGCTAAAACACCAAGAGTTAAATCTTCTAAGTTTAAAACGCAAAAAGCACAAGTAAAAGAATCTGATGAAAAAACGCAAAGTGATAAACAATTGTCAAATGATGATAAAGAGTTAGAAAGATAAGAAATTAGAACTGAAATAATATAAAAAAATGCAAGAAATTCAAATTTCTTGTATTTTTCTCTTGACAAATGGCAAAACTACTTATATAATAAGTATCGTCATTTGATTTTAATAATATATGGCGAAGTAGCTCAGTTGGCTAGAGCATTCGGTTCATACCCGAAGGGTCATGTGTTCGAATCACATCTTCGCTACCATTTTTTAATAATTTATAATTTAATGAATATTTTTTATGAATTAATATAAAATAATAATGTCAAATGAATTTGACAAGTTAAATGTTTTATGTTAATATATATTTAACTTAGCAGGGAGTAGTAGATTCCTCGGCAGGAGTCTAAAAGGTTTTCAAAAACCACTCCTTGCTCATTTTATATGTACATTACATGTCAAAGTAATTATCAAAGTCATTTAAATTTATATTATTTTTAATATTTCCAAATTTTTTAGAGAGTTTTTCATACATTCTTAAACAATGTTCTTTTTTGAAAGAGTCCATAGTAGAATTGTTTTTAATAATACAATGATATTTATTAATGTAAAAAGAACATATATCTGCGATTTGTATAAAATTATTCTTTTTAGAATTCAAATAAAAAGTTTTTTCTATAATGTTCCTATTTTCTATTTTTAGTTTTGGATACAGAACTTCTAAACTTTTTTGCATTTTTTGCAACTCATCACAAAACATAATTCCATAATCGTTAATTTTTGCTAATGATTGATTAAAAGTATTGTATAGAATTGCAAATGCATATAAATATGGGTCTACAATAATATTATTACCAAAGTGCTTTTTATATTGCTTTTTATATATAACAGTACTTGTAATTTGAATATTTAATAAACATATTAAATCAACCAATTTTTCAAGTATTATAAGATTATCTTTCCAGTAATTTTTGTAAAAGAAGGATTTTGGATTTGAATTAAATAGTTCATTGGTGTGGATTTCTATGCTTTTTAAATCTTTATATATTTTTATTTTTTCCTGTTCAAAATAGTCATTAGTAGTATGCCAATTTTTTACATCAACACAAATACCTGCAAGTACAAAAAAAGGTTGCATTTTATTTTCTAAATCTATACCGGTACTACCACTTTCATCTAAATATAGTAATTTCATAATTTTAAAAACTCCTTATAATTAATTTTTTATTTAATTTTGATTAACATAAAATTAACGTATTGCTATTATATAACTTTAAATTCATAGTGTAAAGAGTTTTAAACAAAAATTTAATTAAATTTATATAATTTAAAAAATTTTCATTTTATATAAAAAAAGATTTATGAAATTCTTACAATTCAAATTTTATAAAATAAAATTATGTGTTTATAAAATAAAAATAAAAAAGAGGAATAATCATGCTAAAATTTTCTTAGCTTGTGAAGCGAGGTGAGAAAATGATAGATAAAATCTGTATGTTTCTAACCAATAA